>JAOZRY010001043.1 GCA_029939965.1 Bacteroidales bacterium
TTATCTTTTTCGCTTCTAAGAATATAAACGTAATGCTTCATAGCTTTTATATCTAACGGGGTGAATTGCATTAACAATGGCTTCACGATACGCTTCGGTGGGATATTCGGGAAACTCCTTTCGCTTTATATCTTTAATTTCGTAGCGTACAGGTATCAGCTCTTTAAGATAGTTTATTGCAAACTCGATATTTCCTATAATACCACGGTCAACCACTTTTTTATCAAGAATGTCCACTCGTTTGTCACCATTAAAATGGATACATCTGATTTTGGAGCTAATGATATATTTGTAAGGTTCTTTGGCAAAATATAATATACCAGCATTTGTTAGTCCATCAGTGCCTAATACCCGCAAATTGGATAGAATTTCTTTTTTAGGTAGATTATTGGAAATGCCTGCAAGTTTAAGATAATATTCAAATCTTTCATTGTCAAAGTCTTTCCAATTGAAATTACTACAGACTTGCTCATCAAAACGGACTTTACCTGTTTTAATGGCCAGGGCAAGAATTTCATTCCTTGTCATTTTTTGGGAATTAGCTCCCATGCGCATGTAAAAACCGAAGGAACATGAATAGGGTTTGTTTTTGCCTTCGGCGACTTCGACGGCAAGGACACTTTCTATTTGAATGATTGAAATAAGAATTGAAGGGTCACAATTGTAAGCTATGTCCTGTATCTGTGATTTCAATCTATTTGTGATCTCAATACCTTTAATGATTCCTGCATCAGTAATCCCCAAATATATAACACCACCAGAAGCATTGGCAAAAGCAACAATTTCCTTTTGAATGGCTTTTTCAAAGGATTCTTTAAACTCAATGAATTGCCCTTCACCTAGTTCATGTAACTTGCTTATGATATGTAAGCTGTTGTATCTCATACTAACAAAGTAGACTATTTAATACGGATTTCATCGGAGAACATCATTATGATCAGTATTCTAAAACTCACTCCAAACTGTTCGTTTGATGTAATCTTTTTAGTAATTGGTGATTAATAATCTGTAATTCACTTTTGCAAAATAATCAACAGCTGATTAAAATCTGATTATTTATCAATTACTTCCCAATGGCCACCTTTTGCTGGACCAATGCGTTTGATTGTTTTATTATCCTGTAAGGCCTTCAAATATCTTTGTACTGTTCGTTCTGAAACAGTAAGGTTCTCAGCTATTTCTTTTGCAGTAATACTCCTTTTATTCTTTATTAATTCAACAATGTGTCCTTCATTTTCTACGACAGTTTCTACGACGGTTTCTACGACAGTTTCTACGACATTTGATTTTTCCCCTGAAACTTTTGAATCCT
>JAOZRY010000334.1 GCA_029939965.1 Bacteroidales bacterium
GAAGGTACATATTATGGAAACGTTATGATAGAAAGTAACGACCCTGATGCTCCCGAAGTTAATATTCCTATTACATTAAACGTTGGTGATGGATTCCCATTAGCATTAAATGTAGTTGCTCTTCCCCCAACAATTTGCATGGGCGAAACAAGCGAACTACAAGCTGGTGCAAATGGTGGAACAGGTACTTATACCTATTCATGGACATCCGATCCGGCCGGATTTACTTCAACAGAACCAACACCTGAAGTATCTCCCATAGAAACAACTTTGTACATGGTTGAAGTAACCGATGGTGAAACAACCAGTACCGGTAGTACTACAGTAACAGTAGAGTTTGCTCCTGAACAACCTGCAACTCCCGAAGGCGCAGAATCGTTATGTTGGGGTGAATACCAAACCGTATTTTCTACTCAGGGTGCAGCAGGTGCAGCAAGCTATAGCTGGATTCTTGAACCATCAGCAGCAGGTACTATTGATGGAAATGGTTTGACCGGAACAGTAACCTGGGATGATACTTTTACAGGAATTGCAAATATTAATGTTGTTGGAATTAATGATTGTGGAACCGGTGAACCATCAGATATTTTTGCAGTTACTATGCACGAACTTCCTGAGGTTGATCTTGGAGACGACATTACCATCTGTGCAAACGAAACCGTAATACTTGATGCTGAAAACCCCGGTGCTACATATTTATGGTCAACAGGTGAAACAACCCAAACCATCCTGGTTGACACAACCGGTGTTGGCATTGGTACTATTGATATATGGGTAGAAGTTACAGATGCAAATTTATGCGATCAAACAGATGAAATTATTATCCAGTTCGATGATTGTACAGGCATCTCGGAACTCACTGAGCAATGGTCGGTTCAAGTATTCCCCAACCCTTCAAATGGTGTATTTAGTGTTGAGATAAACTCACTAAGCAGCGAACCAATCACATTGATGCTTTACAATACTTTTGGTAAAGAAATATATCGACTGGAAAATGTAAGTGTTAGCTCATCCAAAATCATCTATTTAGAATTAACAAATCAACCCGAAGGAATATATTTCCTAAATATAACCGGCGATGGTATTAATATGATTCGTAAAATTATTATACAAAAGTAAAACCAGATAATGGTTGATCTTGAGCTGCTGAATGTAAAATGTGTTTACATTCAGCAGCTTTTTTTTACATACTTATAATATTTTGTACCCCTCTACAAATAACGATTTCTTAACATTTAGCCTATAAAAAAATAAAAATAAGAGATATTAATAATAAATGAATTAACTTTGTTTGTTGTCCCCTTATGGGAAAAAGATAAAATGTATAGTAATTTAAAACACCAATATCATGAAAAAAAATAATAATTTTTTGGTTATTCTAATGTTATTGATAGCATTTTCTGCTGCTACATTTGTTGATGTGTTTGCACAAGAGATTAGTAATATCAATTATAATGAACTGAATAACAAAACTCCGGAATTAAATAGAAGTAGTAAAAAAATTACAGGTAAAGTTATTTTTAATCCTGAACCGGATGATTTTTTTGGGGTTTCAATCAACTTTTCAGGTATAGGAGATGCAGATGTAAATGCTTGGGGTGAATACAAAATTTATGTAGATAGCGGATGGACTGGAACAGCAACACCCGTAGTGTGTGACGAAAGTTATTTCGATTTCATGCCTCTTCAAATTGATATTCCACGTGTTGACTCCAACATTTCGATACAGGATTTTAACGTTGACGTTTCTGCATTATATACCATATCTGGTACACTTACAGATTCAGTAACTGGTGAACCAATCTCCAACACATATGTAGTCTTTGAAAAAGCCATCGGAGGCCCATACTGGGCTGTTGGTATAACAACCAACGAATTAGGAGAGTATAGCATAACTACTTTGCCTTGCAATTCAAACACCTACGACCCAAGAATAACTGGCAAGTATTACATTAAACCTTTCAAAAGGGAGTATGAACAAATGATGGATGATGAACCTAATCAGGACTATAAAGTTTATAATTATGAAAAGCCTTTACCACCAGGTTGGTTTCAACCAAGTACCGGGCTTGTACATACAATTGCGGTAGAATCATCATCAAATCCTGATATTTGTGGCGTTGAACTTAATTTGGGAGACCTGGTTGGTGTGTTTTATTTCGACGAGTTTAACGAGCTCCAGTGTGGTGGTTATGGCAGGTGGCAGGATGAAAATAATGTTACCGTACAAGCTCAGGGTAACGATATCTATAGTAATTTTAAGGATGGTTTTTATAATATGGAAACTCTCAATTGGTTTTTTTATTCTTATCAGTTGCAGGAAAATGTTTCTGCCAACCCTGAATTTAAATCAGGAGGATATCTGTATCCTTATAACAAATTTTATCCTGGTGCCTTGTCTATTGTGGAACAATTGAATGCCGAGTACCCAAATAATATTGTCATCCCTCAAGGGTGGAGTGGGTTATCAAGCTTTACACCACCGGGTTCGGTAGTGCTTACAAGTGCACTGGCATCCATTACTGATGAGTTAATTATTATTCAGGATATGACAAACATGTGGTATCCTGCAATTGGAGTAAACAACATATATACTTGGGACTCGCAACAAGGCTACAAAATTAAACTCTCCGAAGAGGCTGTTCTACCTATGCCTGGTTGTCCACTCGATAACACTACTGTAAGTCTCACAACCACCTGGAACATCATGCCTGTTTTAAGTGTGTGTAATGTTTTAATTACTGATCTGTTTAGTGCAAACATGGATAAGGTTATTGTTATTAAAGAAATTGCAGGAAACAGAATATACTGGCCTGATATGGGTATTAGTACCTTGCAAATCCTGGAGCCATGTAAGGCTTATTATGTTGCAGTTTCTCAAAACACCTCCATTACTTATGCCGATTGTGGATCAGCTAAAAGTCCGTTTCAAAACACTACAATATCACCAACCTCAAATCTCACTTCATGGAACAACCCGGTAAATACCGGTTCAACCCATACCATTGCCTTTTCTAACGATGCATTGTACAAAATGAGTAACGGTGATTACATCGGGGCTTTTACGCAGGAAGGAAATTGTGCCGGTTTAGTCCAGGTGAATGATATTACCCAAAATATTTCTCTTACGGTTTATGGTGATGATATTTTAACCACCGAAAAAGAGGGTTTCACTGATGGAGATAACCTTTGTTTTAAAATATTTAAAACCCAAACGGCTGAGGTTTTCAACGTAAATGCAGAGTTCGACGGAAGTTTCCCTACGTCTGATGGCATGTTTGCTGATAACGGACTATCGGTAGTTAACAGCTTAAAGTTTTCATCCACAGGTATTTCATCCGGCAACAATACTGTAAAATTCTATCCTAATCCTACAAATGGTCTGGTTGAATTCCGCACAGATAATGCTGGCATTTATCATATAGTAATTCAAAATATTACCGGTGAAGTGATAGTGAGCGCAAACATATCCGGAACCACACAACTGAATCTTTCAGAATTTAGTAAGGGTGTTTATGTAGTTAAAATTGAAGGAGAAAATTTCATTAATACACAAAAACTGATTTTAAAATAACGAGTTTTTTTGTCCGGAATTAAAAACCTCTGAAAAAACTTCAGGGGTTTTTTATTATAGGGCTTACTCAATAATAAAACTCAACATAATTCGGAAACTTAAATTAATTTTGCCGTCAATATTAATTCAGAAAAAAATTTATCATTTAATAAACATATTATGAAAATCAGTAACATAAATTCGATTGTATTGGTAGCGATTTTTTCAATGTTTTTTATATCGCCGGCAGAAGTAATTTATGCACAAAACCTTGGGGCTGATAATAATTATATAACCCAACAGCAAACGCCTAAACCATCAAGATTTAACCATATAATTTCAGGTAGTGCTTATTTTATGCCCGATTCCATTCCCTTTGAGAGCTTAATTTTGTCGTTCTCGGATATTGGAGATGTATTGGTTGACGAAAACGGAAACTACACCATTGAGGTACCAAGGCACTGGACTGGAACGGCCACCCCGCATTTATGCACTGGGGGAGCATATACATTTGATCCTCCTCAAATTGAGTACGATGATGTTTTGTTTGACTTTTCTGATCAAAATTATTCCGGTACAGTGGATGAGATATATACAATCTCCGGTAAATTTACCGATAAATATACAGGCGAGCCATTGGCAAATAAACAGGTTACTTTTAAAAGGGTTACAGGTGATAAAGCAAATTCTTTTAATATAACCACAAACGAATTTGGAGAGTATAGTTTTGAACGGCTGCCATGCTGGAGCGATAATCTCGATCCGAAGTTAAACGGGAATTATTATTTCGAACCCTTTACACGTGAGTATAACGAAATATCGAGCAATATGCCCAATCAGGACTATACTTTTATTAATTATGATTATCCCGTACCACCGGGTTGGGAAACAATAAGCACCGGGATTTTTGCCATTATTGCTATTGATAATGAATCAAACCCAAACATTTGTGGCGAAACATTAGCCATTGGAGATTTGATTGGTGTATTTTATGAAGATGATTTTGGGGGTTTGAAATGCGGTGGCTTTGGCCGCTGGCAAAACGAAAATAATGTTGCTATTATGTCGCAAGGCGATGATAATTATACAGACGAAAAGGACGGTTTTGGATATCAGGAAGA
>JAOZRY010001044.1 GCA_029939965.1 Bacteroidales bacterium
ACACCGTAATAATATAATTGGCCATATAAGCCAGGCAAACCAATCCCCCAAGATAGATGGTGAAGAAGTAGATGAGGTTGAATATTTTCCAGCCTTGCAGGTTTTGCTTATACTTTAGCCTTTCGGCATAAAACTTAACACCGAAGAAAATTTGAGCTGTATAAAACAGTGAAAAAGGAATAGATTTAAAAAACAGTCCAACTTTTGAACCCTTCGTTTCATCACGCCACTCGTTTATTTTTGGTGCTTCGTAAACATTAACGGTGAGGTGCCTGAACATAAATGTATTAAAAAGTGATAGAAGCAGGTAAATAATGATGACATTACGGATGACCAGTTCCTTATCATAGCCATATCCCCACCAGGTTTTATCTAACCAATTCATAAAATGTCCCCATAAAGGCCCGTATTGGCTTTGCCCGTCAGTGTATTGAAACTCCCTGTATTCTTTGTCCAATATCTCGTGACTTTGGGTAAAGCCTTCGTCCATTTGTTTCTTCAATAAATCCTGATAGACACTTGCTTTAAATTCGTAATCTATTGAGTCCTCTGCCGGAAACCATAGTTTGAACCGTTTGTACCTGAACCTGAATTTACCGATTTCAGAACCAGTTAAATTAATATTGCAAATCTGGTTTGAATTAATAATAGCTGTGGTCAAATCAAGCTCATTGGTAATTCTAGTGATGTTCGAAAGGCCTAAATATTTCGGTAAGGCAACCTTATTAAAATCAATATCTGACTTAAATTGCGCTCCTGAAAAGTTTGCTATTGAATCGAACTGCGCCCTCTTAAAGTTTGCTATTGAATCAAACTGCGCCCACCGAAAGTCTGCTGTTGAAGCAAACTGTGCCCCCAAAAGAATGCTTTTGAATCAAACTGCGCCTCTGAAAAGTCTGCTGTTGAAGCAAATTTCGCATATTGAAAGTCTGCTGTTGAGGCAAAATGCGCCCATCGAAAGTCTGCTTTTGAATCAAACTGCACCCGCTCAAAGTCTGCCTGTGAAGTAAATACCGAACCCTTGAAATCCGAATGTTCAATTATTCGCCTTTCCTGGGTATAACATTGGTGTGATAATAAGCTGAACAATAAGATTTGCAGTAGTATGGAGGTTTTTTTCATAGCCTGTTACATGTTTTATGAAATGATAATGAGTAGCGTAATAGTTGGTCTTGATGTTATAATGTCAAGTACTTCCACTTGTCTTTTAAACTGACACTGTACGGGAATGCCAAGAGATAAAGAAACAAACAACGCCAAACCATTCAGTTAGTTTTCACGAAAATAGTAAAGTTTATGCGTTTCAGTATA
>JAOZRY010000335.1 GCA_029939965.1 Bacteroidales bacterium
CCCAATCAACTTTTCGAACGGATTAATGCTTTGATTTTAAAACGTATTACTATTTGAAATGAGGTTCTATAATTTAGTGGAACATACAAAAATGCTTAAATGATTTAATGGCTCAATGCTTCAATGATTCTCTCCTTATCGCATTGTCTCCTTATCGCATTTCATCATTAAAACAAACTTATTAACAGAACAACAGAATTATTGTTTACCAATAAAATGGTAGTAAAACCTAAAATAATGAATAAAACCGTATCACTAAAAATATCAGGAAGAGTTCAGAATGTTGGCTTCAGGTATCATGCCCGAAAAAAAGCAAATGAGTATAATATTGCAGGCTTTGTTAAAAACGAATATGATGGCTCTGTTTATACCGAGGCTTCCGGTAAAGCCGAAGACATTGACCGGTTTATAATTTGGTGTAATTCAGGGCCTGGATGGGCCAGGGTAGATAATGTAAATGTTCAGGAAATGCCCTTTCACGAATTTGATGGGTTCGATGTAAAATAACCATCATAGTTTTTTGTTTCAAACATATTGTTTGTTGTATTTGGCAAGATGTCACAATGTTCTAAAAAGATTGAGGAAGATTGAAAGGATTGAAAACCAATCTCATTCCATCTCCCATCAATCTCTTTTCGGGTTTGTGCAGGTTAGGCAAACACAACAGAGCCGTTTCCTGATTAAGTTTTGCCAATGCCTTAATTATGACCTGTTTCAGGCTTTAGAAATTCTATTATTGCGTTTGCAATAATTGTGTAACACAACCAATAACACTATGCTATACAGAACTTACCTGATCCTGATGTTGGTTTTTATTTTTGAAACCGGATTTACCCAAATCCATCTTTTTAACGAGAAAACCAGTCAACCTATTCTTTCAAAAACTGATTCTGCTTTATCGGCTGCTCTGCCAATTTTATCTATCCCCGAATCACAAAAAAAACTTGAACTACCCTGGCATCACGATAATAGTGAGATGCCTTACCTAAGGCCTGTTTTTCAGCAAATTGGAGCCTCGTGCGGCCAGGCATGTGGTGTGTCGTATAATTTTACCTACGAGATCAATCGCAAACGGGGGTTATTTTCGAACGACTCTGCAAATCAATACCCATCGCATTTTACATGGATTTTTATGAATGGTGGTGATGGATGGTATGGCGTAAGTTATTTGCATAGTTTTGAAATTCTTAAAACTCTTGGCGTACCAAATGTTGTAGATTATGGGGGCATGAATCCCGGCGACAATATTACATGGGTTTCGGGGTACAACATGTATTACAATGGAATGTACAACAGAATAAGAGGTGTAAATAAAATACTAACGGAAGATGAACAAGGATTACTAACGTTGAAACACTGGCTTCACAACCACCTGGAGGGTTCTGATGAAGGTGGAATAGCAAGTTTCTATGCACCCAATCCATATTTATTTTCAGTACTCCCCCCAAACACACCCGAAGAAGGAAAATACGTAGTGCCATCGCTTCCAGGCCTGGTGGCAACCCACGCTCTCACCATTGTTGGCTATAACGATAGTATCAGGTTTGATTATAATGGGGATGGGCAATACACCAATAATATCGATATTAATGAGGATGGAACAATAAACATGAAGGATTGGGAGATAGGTGGTGTTAAGATACTAAATAGTTATGGTGATGATTGGTGCGATTCGGGGTTTTGCTATATGATGTATAAAGTTATGGCCGATGATTTGGGCGATGGAGGCATCTGGAATCAATCTGCACATCTGTTGGATGTGAAAGAAGAATACCAACCGTTACTAACTTTTAAATTTACCATTAAACACGATTCGCGCGAAAAAATAAAAATTACAGCCGGTGTATCCTCCGATACTTCTTCGCAGTTGCCTGAACATGTAATCTCATTTCCGGTTTTCGATTTTCAGGGAGGGCATCATTATATGCAAGGTGGCAGAGACGAAGAATACAGAAAGTTTATTGAAGCAGGCCTGGATGTTACGCCGTTACTGAGCTTTGTTGAGCCGGGCCAACCGGCTAAGTTTTTTATTCAGGTAATCGAAAACGATCCTAACAATGAAGGCACAGGCAGGATAATAGATTTTACTTTGATGGATTATACCGGCAATTTAATTGCAATTGAATGTGAGGATAACGATGTGCAACTTATTGATGATGGCATTACCCGGTTATCAATATTACACACACCTGATTTTGATAAAGTAGAAATTGTAAATGATGAACTTCCGGCTACGGAGGCAGGAACTATTTACAATGCACAAATTGAAACACAAAATGGCTCCGAACCGTTCCGATGGGACATAATCACACCTTATTTCCAGCAGCAGCCAGATTTTCCGATGCCCGAGATTAATGATGAAAGGTTATATCCTCTACAGCCCTTCGGCTTGTTTGCTACAAAAAAACTTTCGTTCGAGTTTCCGTTTTATGGCGAAATGTATGATAGTGTTTTTATTCATAAAAACGGATTCATTATGTTTGATAATGATCTCTATCCGTGGCCATATTTCAATGATACTTATTTGCTTTTCAGGAAAGTAAAAAACATATCTGTTTTCATGCTAAAAACGGTTGAATATTATGCCGATCAAATAAATGATGAAGCAGAAATATGGTATGAAGGCGATGAAACTTATGCTGCTTTTCGCTGGAACGGGCCGCTCTTTTATTTGGAGGAAGAGATTGGTTTTGGTGAATTTGCCTTAGTGTTGTATCCCGATGGAAATATTAATTTCTTTTATAACGACATCGAAATACCCGAAGATATTTTATGGTATGCTGGTGTATCAGCCGGAAACGAGATTGATTATAATTTACTCAATATTGCCAATTCAAATACACTACCCGAAGTTTCTTCATTCATATTGCAGCCCGACACTCCACCTGTAGGTCTCTTTCTCGATCAGGATGGGTTGCTTTTTGGGTTTCCTGAAGTTACTGAAAAAATCGAGAATATTTCTATTAACGTATGCGATGATAATTCCATATCCACTAACAAAACTTTTCAGATTTCGGATGGCCTTATTTTTCAATACCAAATAAATACCGGAGCCGACTCCATTATCCAAAATGGTGAAACAATTTCTATAAATCTTACTGTTAAAAATATCTTCACCGAACCTTTTCATAATATTAATGCATTACTTATTGTTGATGACCCATTGCTTGAACCCGAAAATACAGTTGCAGATATTGGGGATTTGGATTCGGGCGAAAGTGTAACCATACAAGATGCTTTCGTTGTAAAGATATCGCAGGCCTGTCCTGACCAATATACTTTTATCAACCAACTAAAATTACTCTCCGATGAAGCAGACTGGTCGGGTAATTTAACCTTTGAAGCTCGAACCATAAATATAGAAGTTTACACATTTGAAATACAAGATGATAACAACAACCATTTGGATCCCGGTGAAACGGCCAATCTAAATGTTGAACTATTTAACTCCAGTGTTTTCGAAGCTGCAAATGTTCAGGTTACTTTAAGTACAATTGATGATTTTATTACTATTCAAGAACCTGTGCAGCAATATGGAAATTTGCAAAGCGGAGATTCAAAAGCATTATTGTTTCCAATTTCTGCCGATCCTGCCACACCCATTGGCCATGTTGTTGATTTTAATATCGGGATTAACTTCGATCCCCAACAGCAATTAAATTATACCCGTCAAATTATCATCGGGCAACACACAGCATTAATAATTAATATGGCAACAACCAACACTTCGTCAGAGGCAATTTTGGAAAGTCTTGAAAGTTTGGGAATTGAGCCTGTTTCATCAAGCACCATACCCGAAAACCTCGAATTGTACCGATCTGTTTTTTTGTGCCTTGGGTCATTTTATACCAGCGCAGCTCTTGATATGGACGAAGGCATGAGGTTAGCCAACTATCTTAACGTAAGGGGCAACCTGTACATGGAGGGTACTATGACCTGGCGTTTCAACGACCAAACTGCTGTACACGCCTTGTTTGGTTTTGAAACAGAGAATGCTGATTATGTTGAATTTAGTACCTATAATGGCATTTCGGGTACGTTTACCGAGGAAATGTTGTTTGGTTTTTCAGAAGAATACAACAACCTCCCCTACACATTTATTCCAACAGAACCCACCTTTGCAATATTTAATGCCGATAACGATAATGAGAAGCAAATAGTTATTGCAAATGCAACCGAAAACTACCAGATCATTGGTGCCATTCACGAGTTTGGAACAATGGGTGATGAAACCAACGCTCCTGAACGAAAGGATTATATGTATCAGATTCTTAATTTTTTCGGATTGGAAGATTATTTTGCTAATACACCCGAAATCCCGGAAATTTCGCCTGAGGATATTTCTGTACAGGCTATTCCTAACCCTTTTAATGACCATGTAAATCTATTTGTGGAATTAGAAAAGGAGGCTGTGGTGCATATTGAAATATTCGACCTTAGCGGTCAGCTAATTAAACGGTTGTACAGCCAGCAAAATCTTATTCCGGGCAGTTACAATTTTAAATGGAATGGGCAGAGCAACCAGAGAAGGCAAGTGCCACCGGGAATTTATATCTTTCAGCTTCGGGCTGATAATGCTACCAAAACAGGGAAAATTATCAGGCTTAAATAGTGTCTGTCTCTAATGTCCCCTAACTTCGTTATGCTTGTGCTGAAAAC
>JAOZRY010000336.1 GCA_029939965.1 Bacteroidales bacterium
CCTTGCCTTTCATAATATGGTATTGCTTTGAGTTGCGAATGGAGGTAGATTTTTGTGTTAAGTGTTTCAATATCTTTCAGGATTTTTTTTAGTAGGATTGTGCCGTAATCTTTATTTCGAAATTCCGGCAACACTGCAAATCTTTCGAGCTTTATGCCATCAGAGGTTTTTCTCCATCTACCGGTTCCAACGGCTAATTCATCAATAAACATAAGGTAAAAGGTGGCTTCTTCCTCATTTTCTACTTCAAGTGCCCGTGATACTTTTTGTTCGTGAACGAAAACTTTTTCTCTTATTTCGAGAGCAGTATTGTATAGTGCTTTATTGGAAATCGAAAATGAAATAATTTTTTGCATAATTCAATATGAAATAAAAAAAGCAACCTTTAATAAAAAGATTGCTTTAAAATATTGTGAAGTAATAATTACTTGTGATTCATTCCGTTGTAGGCCCATTTTAGATATATGGCACCCCAGGTAAAGCCACCTCCAAAAGCTGTGAGAATAATGTCATCACCTTTTTTTAGTTGCTCTTCCCATTCCCAAATACAAAGTGGAATGGTGGCAGAGGTGGTGTTGCCATATTTTTGAATATTGATCATCACCTGGTCTTTGCTTATGCCCATGCGCCGTGCAGTAGCCTCAATGATTCTGAGATTTGCCTGATGTGGAACCAGCCATGCAAGTTCTTGTGGGTCAATGTTATGTTTCTTCATCATTTCCACCGAAATATCAGCCATTTTTGAAACAGCAAACTTAAAAACAGCCTGACCTTCCTGATATATGTAATGTTCACGTGTGTCGATGGTTTCGTAAGAAGCAGGCTTAACAGAACCACCGGCTTTTTGGTGCAGGTGTTTTCTGCCCATACCATCCGATTGGTGGATGGAGTCGATAATACCTACATCTTCGGTAGTGGGTTCAAGCATCATTGCACCTGCGGCATCACCAAAAATAACACATGTAGTACGATCGGTATAATCAACTATCGACGACATTTTATCGGCACCAACAAAAACCACATTTTTGTATTTACCTGATTCAATGTACATCGCTGCCGTAGTAATGGCATAAATCTGGCCTGAACAGGCGGCATTTATATCAAAATGAAATGCGTTTTTTATTCCAACCTTGTCAGCAATAATATTAGCAGTAGCCGGAAATTGCATATCGGGTGTTACAGTTGCACAAATCAGTAGATCGATGTCAGCGGGGCTGGTATTTGTTTTTTCGAGCAGGCCTTTCACGGCTTCGGCTCCTATGTCGGAAGTGCCTTTGCCTTCGCCTTTGAGAATATGGCGTGTTTTAATACCTGTTCGTGTTGTAATCCATTCATCATTGGTATCCACCATTTTTGCCAGCTCATTATTATCAAGAATATAGTCTGGAGCATATCCGTGAATACCTGTTATTGCTGCTCTGATTTTATTCATAAATCTGATGAAATGATTAATTAACGGGTGTATTTGAGTAAAGCCCTTTTAATTTTTCCAGAAAGTTTTGCTTCATAAATTTCTTTAGAAAGCAGAATCATATTTTTGATGGCGATCGGACTCGAAATTCCATGTCCGATTACAACAGCAGAATTTACACCCAAAACCGGGCTTCCACCGTAAATTTCATAATTGAATCTTTTAAAATAATCATCAAGCAAATTGCGTTTTTGCAAAATTCTGTACATTGCTTCAATCTGCTTTAATACAATGTTGCCGGTAAATCCATCACAAACAACTACATCAACTTTCGATTTGTAAATATCCCTGCTTTCAATATTTCCATAAAAATTAAAGTCGTTGGTATCCTTCATCATCGGAAATGTAGATTGACATAACAGATTTCCTTTTCCTTCTTCAGCACCAATATTGAGCAACCCAACTCTGGGTTCTTTAATTTTTAATACATGTTGGGCATAAATCGAACCCAACAAAGCGAACTGATATAATACGTCAGGTTTGATGTCGGGGTTGGTGCCAATGTCGAGAATAATGCTGTCGTCACCTTTTTCCTGAGGGATGTTTGCAATGGTTGTAGGTCTGATAACTCCTTCAATGCTGCCAACACTATACATCGAGCCTACCATGATGGCTCCGGAGTTACCTGCACTGCAAAAAGAATTAATTTCGTTGGATTTTAGTAATTTGAAACCAATAGAAATGCTTGAGTCCGGTTTGCCGGTAAGTGCTTTTAATGGCTTTTCACCCATTTCTATTACCTGCGTGGCATTAATGATTTCGAAAGAATTTGGGTCTTGTGATTTTTTCTTCAGAAAATCGCGGATTATTTCTTCATCGCCGATAAGAGTAACCTGATCCTGATGAATCAACGCTTCACGGGCGAGGATAGCACCATCAATAGTTGCTTCCGGCGCGAAATCGCCACCCATTACGTCCAATCCGATTTTCATTAGTTTGTGAAGGTCTATAGAATTTGATTAGGAAATACCTGACTATTCAGCTTCGGTTTTTTGCATTACAATATTGCCTTTGTAGTATAAATCACCATCAACCCAATAAGCACGGTGATAAACATGAACTGTTCCTGTGGTAGGACAAGTTGCTAATGTTGGCAAATTTGATTTGTAGTGGGTTCTTCTTTTATCTCTTCGTGTTTTTGATATTTTCCGTTTTGGATGAGCCATTTTATCTCAGGTTTATATGTTCTTACTATTTTTATTTTAACTTTTTTAAAATATCCCAGCGTGGGTCTGCTTCAGGTTCTTTATAATTATCATAAGATAAACGATCGAGCATATCTTCATTACATGTACTGTTCCCATCCTCATCATCAGGATGGATGCATTGCATTGGAAGATTTAATTTGATGTATTCGTAAATGTATGGACTCACGTTAAATTCGTAATCGTTTTCAGAAATTACAATTACTTCATCCGACTGCTCTTCAAACCTGTCCCCAAACTTTACTATTAGCCTTTCATTTCCTTCAACTAACTGCTCAAATGGTTCGAGGCATCTATCGCAACTTACCTCTACATAGCCTTTTAAATTGAATTCAAATATCATCATGCGCTCCTGTTTGATGAGATCCACAGATACATTTACTGATCCTTTTTCTAAATCAGAATACTCAATCGCTTCAAAGAACTTTTCATCTATCACAAAGTCAAAGTGATGAAGATCAATTTTGAGCCCACTAAACCGGACTAAAAAATCTTTTAAATAATCCACAATGATTTCCCCTCAAAATTTGGGCGGCAAAAGTAGAAAATAAAAATTTGATAACCAAAATTAAATGATCCTTAATTTTGTCTATTTGCCTGTGAATGTGAGAAATTGAAGGATACCATAAGGTTATGTAAACAATTAATGGAAAGATTTTCTTTAAAATGAAGAAGTGTTGTGTTGGAGTGATTTTTTTTAAATCCTGAATTTGAATTGCAAATACAATTTTTTTGTTTATCAATGCAATAGTAAACACCCCCAAAATGTCGGGGCAGGCATATTTTAAATTTCAGTTTTAGGGCTTGCTCAGAAATAAATCTTGCACTTATTATTTTTAATATTGCGATCACAATAAATATGATAAGCTTCTTTCATTGCGTGTATCGAAAAAAACCTTCCCATTTTGCAACCTGCGCCTTTTTCAGGGCTTCTTATGTGTGTAAACAGTTATTATTAATTAACAAATACATTACACAATGAGAAACTTAGTAATTATCCTTGCGCTTATTATTCTTGGGCTTGCAGGCGCACAAGCCCAACCCGACATCAACATTTACGCTTCTGCCGACGATGAAGGGTCAAACACTTCAAAGCTTGATCGTAAGAAAAAAGAGAAGCTCCCACCGGTAAAAATGGGTTTCGTGTTTGCTGCCCATATCGACCGCCTGTCGTCGGAGGTGGTACACAAAGATATGACCAAAAACCGTGTTGACGGTTCGTGGGGTTTTATAATTAACCTTCAGTTAAAGGCCATGTCGCCCAACTATTACCTCTCCACCGGGTTCAACATCAACTCGCTTTCGGCGCGTGTAAAAGGCGAGGGCAGCGAAAGCTACTCCGTTAACGAAAAGACCATCGAGGTCAACGGGCAACACGAACATAGCCTGAGGGCTAAATATTTTGATGTACCGTTGATGATACATCTCGAAACCGGAAGAGCCAACCGCAAATTTTCTCTGTTTGGCGACATAGGTTTCGCTGTTGGTTGGATGATGAAATGCAAAGCAAACACCACGCACTCGCCGGCCAACGATAGCAGCCCCGATGAGTTTATGGTTGACATGCGCGATGACATGAACCGTTTCCGCACCGATTTTGTGGTGGGTGGTGGACTTGGACTGCCCCTTGACGGGCAGTCGATGCTAACGTTTAACATCAGGTACAACTATGGTCTTACCAACCTCACCAACACCAACAGCCCGGCCATACCCGAATATAAGCAAGGCTCGGTTAATTACCTCTCGTTTGGTTGTGGTATTTTATTTTAAGATTTTATGAAAAGCCTGCAACATATCCAACAATTACAACCTTACTGGCCAATCTGGTGCAGGGAGGTTGTATTTTGTGCCTGGCTTTGTGGGTTATTGTGCCTGTTTAAACAACTGGTGCAAACACCAAAAGTGCCTGATTTGGTTGTACCGGGTTTTTGTTTTGTTTTCATTACTCTTGATTTTATTGCTACAATAGCGAAACCCTTACAG
>JAOZRY010000017.1 GCA_029939965.1 Bacteroidales bacterium
TTGCAGCATCAAGGCGGTTGGGTTTTAAATCTTCGGCAAGCATACTGCTCGAAATGTCGATAGCCATCACAATATCAATTCCTTCAATGGTAATATCCTGGCTGCTTGAGGTAGTTTGAGGACGCGCAAGAGCAATTATCAGTAATCCAATGGCAACTATCCTGAATACAAACAAAATATGATACAAATATTGCCTTAATGATTTTGGGCTTTTTGCAAAGGGAAGTGTTGACGACAGTTGAATTTCGGCTTTGCTATGATTGTTTTTATACCAATACCATACACCCATAGGTGCGATGATAATCAACAAATACAAAAATTCCGGATTTGCAAATTCTAAATTATTCAACATTATTATTCTGTTGGTGTTTATCTGTTTTATCAGGCCTCAACCACATCAACACTTGTATGTTGGTCTATGGGTTTATTCTCCTGTTTAGTTTCTGTCGATTTAACGATCATTGTACTTTTTACAAAACTTATTGCATCTGTCAAGCTTTTGTTGTTTTCATCGGGCATTGGATTTAGCTTGGCAAACTTTACCAAATCTGATGTTACAAGCATTTCCCTAAGTATTTCAAGGTTTTCTTTTTCAATTTTAACCATTCCAAATGCATGAATAATTTCCCAGGTTGTCATTTCCATTGCCTGAATCCTGAAAGTTCCTTCGATGTAAGTTCTGATTATATCAGTAAGTTGGGTGTGATAATCCTTTATCAAATCGCGCTGCCATAGTTTTTCTGTTTCCAAACGTTCCAGTTCATCCAATGCAATTTGGTGAGGTGGAACTTTTGGTTTCGATTTCTTAAATAATATGGGTTCTTTTTTCTTTCTTTTTTTGAGGAAATAGAAACTCAGTCCGGCAATAAGCAAAATGATAATTACGAGCAAAGCCCAAGGCCAGATTTCTGCAAAAGTTAGTGGAGCACTAATGGGACCTTTAATGGGCATGATAGCTTTGGAGGTGTCCACTTCAACCGTAAACACATTTAAAAGATGCGGTTCGGTTTCTGCTATCGATTCGTAATCATTCCCATAAATAAATTCTACCGGTGGAATAAGGTAATAACCCGAGTCGAAAACTGTAAGTGTTAGAATTTGTTTTATGCTCAGGTAACCGTCTTTAAGTGTGGTGGTGTCGATGTTCGACTGTTTAACAATTTCAATTTCGCCGGTTAGAGTATCCTGAAAGGCAGGCCAAAGAAAAGGAACATTTTTAGGTAATTGCATTTGCAATCTGTAATCCACCTGGTCGCCAATGAGCATAATATTGGTGTCGAGTACAGCATCAACCTTAATATTTTGTGCAGCAATATAATTGGTAGCTGCACCAAGGATAATAATGATTAGGATGTTTTTAAAATATAACATGCATTTTGGTTTCCTGTTATTACTATGGTCGCGATCCCCGGCGTTGGAAAAGTCCCATTAATTGTTTTACATAGTCCTGGTCGGTTCTGATACTTACGTTATCAACACCACTTTTCACAAAAACTTTCTTTAAATAGTTTTCATTTTCAACATACCACTTATTGAACTGTTGCCGAATGGAAGAGCTAGATGTATCAATCCAAATATTTTTTCCGGTTTCAGCATCTTTAAATTTTGCCAGGCCAATGTTTGGTAAATCTGTTTCGCGATGGTCATAAATTTTTATGGCGATAATATCGTGTTTGTTATTGGCAATCTGAAGTGCTTCATTGAAACCACGATCCAAAAAATCAGAAATGATGAATGCTGTACATCTTTTCTTTATGGCATTTGTTAGATATCTCAATGATTCAGAAATATTAGTTCCCTGATTCTGAGTTTTAAAATCTACCAATTCTCTAATAATTCTGAGAATATGTGAGGTGCCTTTTTTGGGAGGGATAAACTTTTCGATTTTATTGCTAAAAAATATTACACCAACTTTATCATTATTCTGGATAGCGGAAAATGCAAGAACGGCTGCTATTTCTGTAATCATTTCCTCTTTCAATACAGCTTTGGTTCCAAATTCGTTGGAACCGCTAACATCGATAAGTAGCATTACAGTTAATTCGCGCTCTTCCTCAAAAATTTTAATAAACGGGTGGTTCAATCGTGCTGTAACATTCCAGTCAATATTCCTTATATCGTCTCCATACTGATATTCACGCACTTCGCTAAAAGCCATCCCCATACCCTTGAAAGCACTATGATATTGCCCTGAAAAAATCTGATTAGACAATCCACGTGTTTTGATCTCTATTTTTCTAACTTTTTTAAAAATTTCTGATGCGTCCATACCAACAATAATTTGTAAAAACCCTAATTAAATAACCTAAATGAAAATTTAGAATATGGGTCGATTTTACGGAACCTCAATAGTGTTGAGTATTTCATTAATAATGTCTTCGCTGGTTATGTTTTCGGCTTCGGCCTCGTAAGTAAGTCCAATCCTGTGCCGCATTACATCATGAGCTACTGCTCTAATATCCTCAGGAATTACATACCCACGGCGTTTAATAAATGCAAATGCTTTTGCCGCAAGAGCCATATTGATAGATGCACGTGGAGAAGCTCCAAAATTTATCATGCCATTAAACTTTTGCAGCTTATATTCGGTTGGGTAGCGTGTTGCAAATACGATATCGGTAATGTAATTCTCAATTTTTTCATCAAGATATACCTCGCGGGTTACCGCACGTGCCCTGAGAATGTTTTCGGCTTTAACTACTTTGTTGGGGACAACTCTATTGAGATTAATATTTTGTCGAAGAATGATTTTTTCTTCTTCTTTTTCGGGATAACTTATAACTACCTTTAGCATAAATCGGTCAATCTGTGCTTCGGGAAGTGGATAGGTGCCTTCTTGCTCAATGGGGTTTTGCGTAGCGAGAACAAGAAATGGTTCGGGTAAAATAAATGTTTCACTCCCAATTGTTACTTGTCGCTCCTGCATAGCTTCGAGAAGAGCACTTTGTACTTTTGCAGGTGATCTGTTTATTTCGTCAGCAAGAATGAAATTAGAGAAAATGGGGCCTTTACGTACAACAAATTCTTCATTTTTTTGACTGTAGATCAATGTTCCAATCAGGTCGGCCGGAAGCAAATCAGGTGTAAACTGAATCCGGCTATAATCTGCTTCAATTACACTCGAAAGTGATTTTATTGCAAGAGTTTTGGCGAGACCTGGTACCCCTTCGAGCAGAATATGTCCATCGGCTAATAGCCCAATCAGCAACCGTTCAACCATCTGTTTTTGCCCTACGATTACCTTGTTCATTTCCAGGTTAATCAAGTCGATAAAAGCACTTTCCTGTTGAATTTTTTCGTTTAGTTCTCTGATACTTGTTTCAATCATTTCCGTATTGTTTTATTTAGCACAAAGATAACTCTACCATGTTTTTCTAATTATTTGGATGTTGTTAAATATTGTTAACCATGTTGTTAACATGTGTTAACCCAATCTTTCTGCATAGCTTTTTGTATCAGTGTTTCAGCGTTATGTGTTAATTGTTTAACATCCCTATAAAAAGAAAAACGACACTCTGTAAGAGGTCGTTTTTTATAAAAAAATATTTTAGTATATAATTTTATGCCTGTGCTGTTGGTCCACCAAGATTGAAAGGCATATTTTCCATATCAGATTCCTGAATAGAACCATGCATTGATTCAAATTTCTTCATGTTATCCTGTAATGCTTTCAGCAATCTTTTTGCGTGTTGGGGGGTAAGAATGATTCTTGATTTTACTTTTGCTTTAGGGATTCCGGGTAACATCTTAATAAAATCAATCACAAATTCAGATCTTGAATGTTGAATTATTGCAAGGTTAGCATATGTCCCTTCGGCTACTTCATCAGAAAGTTCAATATTGATTTGTCCTTTTTTTTGTTTTTGTGGCTCCATAATAATTTGTTTGTGTATTTATGAAAAAAATAAAAACCAAAAGATAACATCTTTCGGTTTTTATTCGTGAGTGAATATTAATAGTTTTTATAATACTTGTTGTTTATACCGAGGATGAACTAATGTTTCGTATTCTTCTTTTGATCCTACAATCAAATCCTCGTATTCTCTGAGGCCTGTGCCGGCAGGGATTTTGTGACCGACAATAACGTTTTCTTTCAATCCATTTAACGAATCTGATTTTGCATTAATAGATGCGTTGGTCAGAACTTTTGTAGTTTCCTGGAATGAGGCTGCTGAAATAAAACTGGCGGTTTGTAGTGATGCCTTGGTAATGCCCTGAAGCACCTGGCGTGCTGTAGAGGGTTGTGCATCGCGTGAGTCGATAAGCTTTTTATCTTTACGTCTGAGTTGCGAAACTTCATCCCTCAGTTTTCTTGAGGAAACAATTTGACCGGGTTTAAAAATGGAAGAATCGCCCGGATCGTTAATCACTTTTTTGCCAAATATCCAATCATTTTCCTCCTGAAAAGCAATTTTATTTACCAATTCATTTTCAAGGAATTTGGTGTCACCCGGATCAGCCACTTCAACTTTACGCATCATTTGACGTACGATCACCTCAAAATGCTTATCGTTAATTTTTACACCTTGTAACCGGTAAACTTCCTGAATTTCGTTAACAATATATTCCTGAACTTTCATGGGGCCTTTAATGGCAAGAATATCTGCCGGAGTTAAAGCACCTTCCGAAAGTGGTGTCCCGGCTTTAACAAAGTCGTTTTCCTGTGCAAGAATCTGTTTTGATGTTGCAATCAGGTAGCGTTTCTCTTCACCTGTTTTGGAAGTGATGATAACCTCTTTGTTACCGCGTTTTAGTTTTTTGCCAAACGATACTACACCATCAATTTCAGAAACTTTAGCAGGATCTGATGGATTCCTGGCTTCAAACAGTTCAGTTACACGAGGCAAGCCACCTGTGATATCACCCGATTTTCCAATTGCTCTTGGAATTTTAACGAGTATATCTCCTGATTTAACTTCCTGCCCTTCATCTACTGAAATGTGTGCGCCAACCGGTAGGTCGTATGTTCTCAAAATAGTTCCTTGTACATCAACTACACTGATAGATGGGTTTTTAACTTTTTGTTTTGATTCGGTAATAACTTTCTCGAAATATCCGGTTTGTTCATCAGATTCAACACGGTAAGTTCTTCCTTCCAAAATATTGTTAAACTGTAGTTTACCTTTAACTTCTGATATAATAACAGCGTTGTATGGATCCCAATCGCAAATCACTTCTCCCTTTTTTATAATGTCACCATCTTTGCGAAAAAGGTTTGAACCATAAGGTATGTTATTAGAAGCAAGTGAGATTCCTGTATCCTTATCGATAATCCGCAATTCAGCTGAACGACCAATAACTACATTATACTTCTTGCCTTCTTTGTTTTTATAAGAAACCTTACGTAATTCCTCAATATGAAGAACACCATCAAATTTAGCTTCAATTTTTGATTGTGACGAAATATTTCCACCGGCTACACCACCAACGTGGAAAGTACGAAGTGTAAGTTGTGTTCCTGGTTCACCAATCGACTGTGCTGCTATAACACCAACAGCTTCACCCTTTTGAACCATACGGCTTGTTGCAAGGTTACGTCCATAACATTTGGTGCATACACCATGTTTTGATTCGCAGGTGAGTACAGACCTGATTTCTACGGATTCAACAGGTGAATCTTCAATCACTCGTGCAATTTCTTCGGTTAATTCATCACCAGAAGGTATGATTAATTCGCCATTTTGTGGGTTATAAATATCATGTACTGTTGTTCGTCCAAGAATCCTGTCGTAAAGTGTTTCAACAACTTCTTCATTTTTCTTGAGGGCTGTTGTTGTCAAACCACGCAATGTTCCACAGTCTCTTTGCGAAATAATAACATCCTGAGCAACATCAACCAAACGACGTGTAAGATAACCGGCATCAGCTGTTTTTAGAGCCGTATCAGCCAAACCTTTACGAGCACCGTGAGTGGAAATAAAATATTCGAGTACTGTTAATCCTTCTTTAAAATTAGAAAGAATTGGGTTCTCGATAATTTCTCCTCCGGTTGCACCCGATTTTTGTGGCTTTGCCATTAATCCACGCATTCCGGATAACTGCCTGATTTGCTCTTTACTACCACGAGCTCCTGAATCCAGCATCATATAAACAGAGTTGAACCCTTGTTTATCTTTCGAAAGCTGATCCATGAGGGTGTGAGTAAGTTTGGAGTTGGTGTGTGTCCAGATATCAATTACCTGATTGTATCTTTCGTTACTTGTAATGAAACCCATGCTATAATTTGCAAGAACCTCATCTACCTCTTCGTTGGCTTGCTTTACAAGTTCTTCTTTAACTTTGGGTATAATTATATCACCAAGATTAAAGGAAAGACCTCCTTTGAAAGCCATTCTAAAACCAAGCTCCTTTATGTCATCAAGGAATTTGGCAGTTGTAGCAGTATCAGTATTTTTAAGAACATCACCAATAATATCTCTAAGTGCTTTCTTTGTTAGAACCTGATTAATGTATCCATATCCATCAGGTACTACCTGATTGAAAAGAACTCGTCCTACAGTTGTTTTTAGAAGCTCATTAGTAATTGTACCATCTTCATTCCTAACCGGATATTTAACCTTGATGCTTGCATGTAAATCTACCCTTTTTTCATTATAAGCAATAATTACTTCCTCGGGAGAGTAAAACTTGAACCCTTCTCCTTTAACAGTAAAGTCAGGAGTACTTATTCTTTCTTTGGTAATATAGTATAATCCCAAAACCATGTCCTGTGATGGTACAGTAATAGGTGCTCCGTTAGCCGGATTTAGAATGTTGTGGGAAGCAAGCATCAGTAGTTGTGCTTCAAGAATTGCTGCACTTCCCAATGGGATATGAACTGCCATTTGGTCGCCATCAAAGTCAGCGTTAAAAGCTGTACAGGCAAGTGGGTGTAACTGAATTGCTTTCCCTTCAATAAGTTTTGGCTGGAAAGCCTGAATACCCAAACGGTGAAGTGTTGGAGCACGGTTTAACATTACAGGATGCCCCTTGAGAATGCCTTCCAGAATGTCCCAAACAACAGGATCTTTACGGTCAACAATTTTCTTGGCCGATTTTACTGTTTTAACAATGCCTCTTTCAAGCATTTTGCGAATGATAAATGGCTTGAAAAGTTCTGAAGCCATACCCTTGGGCAGGCCGCATTCGTTAAGTTTCAAATTAGGCCCTACAACAATTACCGAACGTCCCGAGTAGTCAACACGTTTACCAAGTAAGTTTTGACGGAAACGTCCTTGCTTACCTTTAAGGCTGTCGCTAAGCGATTTAAGAGCTCTGTTCGATTCTGTTTTTACTGCGTTAGCTTTTCTCGAATTATCAAATAATGAATCGACAGCTTCCTGAAGCATACGTTTTTCGTTACGCATTATCACATCAGGTGCCTTGATTTCGATTAGTCGTTTCAGGCGGTTATTACGGATAATTACACGACGATACAGATCATTAAGGTCTGATGTGGCAAATCGTCCGCCATCAAGTGGAACCAGTGGTCGAAGTTCGGGTGGGATAATCGGTACCACTTTTACAATCATCCACTCAGGTCTGTTCTCGATTCTGTTGCGGGCATCCCTAAAAGCCTCAACTACCTGAAGACGTTTTAATGCTTCTGCTTTACGTTGTTGTGAGGTTTCATTGTTTGCTTTATCGCGCAAAAAATATGAAAGTTCATCAAGGTCGAGTCGAGCCAATATATCGTGAAGTGCTTCCGCACCCATTTTAGCAATAAATTTATTCGCATCGCTATCGTCTAAATATTGATTTTCGGGAGGATTGGTTTCCATGATATCGAAATACTCTTCCTCAGTAAGAAAATCAAGATATTTTATGCCATCATCAGCCTTAATACCAGGATTGATAACAACATACCGCTCGTAATATATTATCGAATCAAGTTTTTTGGTTTGTAATCCAAGCAAGGCACCTATTTTATTAGGAAGTGATCGGAAAAACCAAATATGTGCAACCGGAACTACAAGCTGGATATGACCGGTACGTTCTCGTCGTACTTTCTTCTCAGTTACCTCTACTCCACAACGATCGCATACGATTCCTTTATATCTGATACGTTTGTATTTTCCGCAATGGCATTCCCAATCTTTTACAGGACCAAAAATCCGTTCACAGAATAAACCGTCTCTTTCAGGTTTATAAGTTCTGTAATTAATAGTCTCTGGCTTCAATACTTCACCGTGGGAACGTTCCAGAATAGTTTCAGGTGAAGCAAGGCTAATAGTAATCTGTGAAAATTCTTTCTTTACAATTGAAGTGTCTTTTCTAAAAGCCATTAATGGATTGTATTAAGTGAATGTTTTTCAATTGAAATTGATATAAAAATAAATTCAATTAAGATTAATCAAATGATATATTGAGGCCAAGTCCTCTCAACTCATGAACCAATACATTGAATGATTCAGGTATTCCTGGTTTGGGCATAGGGTCACCTTTTACGATGCACTCATATGCTTTGGCTCTACCAATTACATCATCTGATTTAACAGTAAGGATTTCCTGTAAAATGTTGGAAGCACCATATGCTTCAATAGCCCAAACCTCCATCTCACCAAAACGTTGCCCACCAAATTGTGCTTTACCACCAAGAGGTTGCTGCGTTATGAGTGAATAGGGGCCAATAGATCTTGCGTGCATTTTATCATCCACCATGTGGTGGAGTTTTAAAATATAAATATATCCGACAGTTGCCGGTTGGTGGAATCTTTCGCCAGTACCACCATCATATAGATATGTTTTGCCATTTTCCGGTAAATCAGCTTGTTTCATGTAGCCATTAATCTTTTCTATATTGGCACCATCAAAAATTGGTGTGGCAAAAGTGAGACCTAATTTTTTACCTGCCCAGCCCAAAACAGTTTCATAAATCTGTCCGAGGTTCATACGCGATGGTACACCGAGGGGGTTTAAAACAATATCTACCGGAGTGCCATCTTCAAGGAAGGGCATGTCTTCTTCACGCACAATTTTGGCCACTATACCTTTGTTACCATGACGACCAGCCATTTTATCGCCCACCTTTAATTTGCGTTTTTTGGCAACATATACCTTGGCCATTTTAATAATACCGTTTGGCAGGTCATCGCCAACTGTTGCAACAAATTTTTTCCTGTTGAAAATACCAAGAAACTCTTTGTGCTTAATTACATAATTGTTAATTAATTGTGCAATAAGTTGATTCTTTTCCTTATCGGTTGTCCATTTGTTAGGATTAATAACAAGGTAATCAATACCAAGTAAAATTTTCTGATTAAATTTCGATTTTCTTGGTACGATTTCTTCCCTAAAGCTGTTGTTCACTCCTTGTGAAACTTTTCCAGAGACTAATATCATCAGCTTATCAACCAATTTATTTTTCAATTCGGCTGTTTCTCTATGAAAATCTTTCTCGAGTTCTATAATCTCATCTTTATCTTTTCCCTTTGTCCTTCTGTCTTTAATTACTCTCGAAAACAGTTTCTTTTGAATTACAACACCCTGCATGGACGGAGGGGCTTTAAGTGAAGCATCTTTTACATCACCTGCTTTATCGCCAAAGATGGCTCTAAGTAGCTTCTCTTCCGGTGTAGGGTCAGACTCTCCTTTTGGTGTAATTTTTCCAATCAGAATGTCACCTTCGGTAACTTCTGCTCCAATCCTGATGAGTCCGTTTTCATCAAGATTTTTTGTAGCTTCAGAAGAAACATTGGGAATGTCATTTGTTAATTCTTCAATACCACGTTTTGTATCTCTCACTTCCAATACAAATTCTTCAATATGCACGGAGGTAAAAATATCTTCCTTCACCACTTTTTCGGATAACACAATGGCATCCTCAAAGTTGTAGCCCTTCCAGGGCATAAAAGCAACCATAAGGTTTCTTCCAAGTGCAAGTTCACCGTTTCTGGTGGCATAACCTTCACATAGTGGTTGTCCTTTTCTTACCTTTTGACCTTTGTAAACAATTGGCCTCAGGTTGATAGATGTATTTTGATTTGTACGCTGAAACTTGGTAAGTTTATAGGTTTTAAGATCATCCTCAAAACTCACCAATTTTTCGTGCTCAAGTCTTGTATAATGAACTGTAATTTTATTTGCATCAACATACTCTACAATCCCATCTCCTTCAGCTTGTATCAGCACCCTTGAATCGCGAGCAACAGCTCCTTCGATACCTGTACCAACAATTGGAGCCTCAGCCCGAAGCAATGGAACTGCCTGACGCATCATGTTCGATCCCATAAGCGCACGGTTAGCATCATCATGTTCCAAAAATGGAATGAGTGATGCAGCCACAGATGCAATCTGGTTTGGAGCCATGTCAATAAAATCCACATTGCGTTTATCTTCGATAGGGTAATCGGCCTGATATCTAACTTTTACCTTATCCCTAACAAATGATCCATCATCGTTGAGTAGTGAGTTTGCCTGTGCAATAATTTTATTTTCTTCTTCTTCGGCACTCAGGTATATCTCTTTATCTAATAATTGTACCTGACCCTCATCAACTTTTTTATATGGGGTTTCAATAAATCCGAGTTTGTTGATTTTAGCAAATACACATAGTGATGAAATCAGACCAATATTTGGGCCTTCAGGTGTTTCGATTGTACAAAGTCTTCCGTAGTGTGTGTAGTGTACGTCGCGAACTTCAAAACCAGCTCTTTCTCTCGACAGTCCACCAGGCCCAAGTGCTGACACCCTGCGTTTGTGAGTAAGTTCCGAGAGTGGATTGGTTTGATCCATAAACTGCGAAAGCTGGTTGGTGCCAAAGAACGAATTAATGACCGATGACAAAGTTTTTGCATTGATTAAATCAGTAGGTGTAAAAACCTCATTATCTCTTACATTCATTCGTTCGCGAATGGTGCGGGCCATACGAGCCAGACCAACACCAAACTGGGCATATAATTGCTCGCCAACAGTTCTTACACGTCTGTTACTCAAGTGGTCAATGTCATCTACTTCGCGCTTAGCATTTATCATTTCAATTAAGTATTTAATAATCGAAATGATATCCTCCTTTGTAAGCACCTTGGTGTCTATTGAAACGTCAAGGTGTAATTTTTTATTGATTCTATAACGGCCTACATCACCAAGATCGTAGCGTTTATCAGAAAAGAAGAGCTTTTCGATAATTCCGCGTGCAGTTTCTTCATCAGGTGGTTCAGCATTACGCAATTGGCGGTAAATAAATTCAACAGCCTCTTTTTCGCTGTTAGTTGTATCTTTTTGTAGCGTATTGAAAATTACAGAATAATCTACATTGTCAGTTTCTTCTTTATGAATCAAAACAGTTTCAACACCAGAATCAACAATTTGCTCAATGTGAGCAACTTCCAGAATTGTTTCACGGTCAATGATTACTTCGGTTCTTTCGATAGAAACAACTTCTCCGGTATCCTCGTCAACAAAATCCTCAATCCATGATCTAACAACTCGTGCTGCTAAACGTTGACCGATGAATTTCTTGAGATTTGTTTTGTTGGCTTTAACTTCGTGAGCAAGATCAAATATTTCGAGAATATCTTTGTCGCTTTCAAACCCAATGGCTCTGAGTAGGGTAGTAACCGGAAGCTTTTTCTTGCGATCGATGTACGCATATAATATTGAGTTGATATCCGTTGTAAATTCCATCCACGAACCTTTGAATGGGATTATTCTTGCAGAGAATAATTGCTGTCCGTTAGCATGAAAACTTGTGCCGAAAAATGCTCCCGGTGAACGGTGTAGCTGAGAAACAACTACGCGTTCTGCCCCATTAACCACAAATGTTCCTTTTGGCGTCATGTAAGGAATCTGCCCAAGGTAAACATCCTGAATAATAGTTTCAAAATCTTCATGCTCCGGGTCTGTACAATAGAGTTTCAACTTAGCTTTAAGTGGAACACTGTAGGTTAAACCCCTCTCTATACATTCTTCAATCGAATATCTTGGAGGATCGATAAAATAATCCAAAAATTCAAGAACAAAATTATTTCTGGCATCCGTTATGGGAAAATTTTCACTAAAAACTTTGAAAAGACCCTCATCTACTCGATTATCGGGGTTAGTTTCCAGTTGAAAGAAATCTTGAAAAGATTTTAATTGAATGTCAAGAAAATCCGGATATTGGGATTTAATTTTTGTTCTTGTGAAACTGATTCTGTCGGTGAATTCCTGCGTCAATTTTGTAATGTTTTGGTTGTGAAACAGTTAAAAAAATCGAAAAACAAAAGGCTATAATGCACAGAAATATAGACCCTGCACAGCAATGCTGACAGAAGCCTATATTTCCTTAAATTGAGTTCTATGTAAACTATTTGACTTCTACTTCAGCACCAGCATCTTCGAGCTGTGATTTGAGTGCTTCAGCTTCATCTTTTGTTACACCTTCTTTGATAGCTTTTGGTGCAGCATCAACAAGTGCTTTTGATTCTTTAAGACCAAGGCTGGTTAATTCTTTAACGAGTTTCACTACAGCAAGCTTCGATTGACCTGCTGCCTTGATGATAACATCAAATTCGGTTTGCTCTTCTTCAGCATCTTCAGCGCCACCTGCTAAAGGACCTGCAACTACTGCTGCTGCCGCTGGTTCGATACCATACTCATCTTTCAAAATCTGAGCAAGTTCATTTACTTCTTTTACTGTCAGACCTACTAACTGTTCTGCAAAAGATTTTAAATCTGCCATTTTATTATTTGTTTTAATGATTGTTCTTGAAAATTAAAAATTGAAATGATAATATTTTATGATTCTTTTTCTGAAAGCGTTTTCACAATTCCTGCTAAAGTATTCCCTCCGGATTGGAGAGCAGAAATTACATTCTTTGCTGGTGATTGTAGTAATGCAACAATATCTGCAATAACTTCATTTTTAGATTTAATGTTCTCGAGAATGTCAAGTTGATTTTCTCCAATATACGCTGATTGTTCAACGTATGCGCCTTTCAGCAATGGTTTTTCCGATTTGAATTTTTTTCGGAATTCTTTGATCAACTTTGCCGGAACATTTCCGGCTTCTGTTAACATTAGAGACGTTGGGCCTGTGAGCGTTTTAAACAGCTCATCAAGATCCTTTTCGGATTTTTCCATCGCTTTGCGAAGCAATGTGTTTTTTACGACCATCAATTTGATGTCCTTCTTGAAACACATTCTTCTCAGCTCACTCGTTTTTACTGAATCAAGATCACCAACATTTGTAATGTAAAAATTTGGTATCTCATTGAGCTGTTTCGATAATACTTCTATAGTTTGAAATTTTTCCTCTCTGGTCATTGTTTATGATCTCCTTATAAATAGAAGTTTATGCATTTACTGATTTTAGATCAATCTGTATTCCGAAACTCATCGTACTGGACAAGTAAATGCTTTTTACGTATGTTCCTTTTGCGGCTGGCGGCTTTAATTTCACTATAGAGCTGATAAGTTCTTTAGCATTATCAAATATCTTATTGTTGTCAAATGAGTTTTTGGCAACAGATGCGTGAATAATACCTGTTTTATCAACTTTAAAATCAATCTTACCTGCCTTAACTTCATTCACAGCTTTTTCGATATCCATGGTTACTGTCCCGGTTTTTGGATTTGGCATCAAACCTCTCGGTCCTAAAATCCGTCCTAATGGACCTACTTTAGGCATTACATTCGGGGTAGTGATAACCACATCTATATCAGTCCAGCCTCCTTTAATCTTTTCGACATATTCGTCAAGGCCAACAAAATCAGCTCCTGCTGCTTTGGCTTCATCTTCCTTTTCAGGAGAACAAAGTACAAGAACGCGTTTAGTTTTTCCGGTTCCATGAGGAAGTGTTACCGATCCCCTTACCATTTGATTTGCTTTTCGTGGGTCAACACCCAAACGAATATCCAAATCTATTGCGGAATCAAATTTTGTAAAAGTGATTTCCTTAACCGTTTTTATTGCATCCGCTAAAGCGTACGTAGCATTTTTATCGAATTTAGCTAAAGCTTCTTTACGATTTTTTGTCAATTTTCCCATTTTGAGAATCCTGTTTTATTAATTTACAAATGCTGATAAATTCACCATTAGTTATTTCCTGTTGGAAATGTTCCTTTAACTGTTAATCCCATACTTCTTGCAGTACCGGCAACCATTTTCATAGCTGAATCCACAGTGAAACAATTTAAATCTTTCATCTTTGCTTCAGCAATGGTTTGAACTTGCTCCCAAGTTACTATCGCAACTTTATTTCTGTTTGGTTCAGGAGAACCTTTCTTCAAATTGGAAGCTTCTAACAGTTGAACTGCAACCGGCGGAGATTTAATTATGAAATCAAAGGATTTATCCTTGAAAACGGTAATAATTACCGGAAGAAGTTTACCAGCTTGTTCCTGTGTACGACCGTTAAACTGCTTGCAAAACTCCATAATGTTTACACCTTTGGCTCCCAATGCAGGTCCAACTGGTGGTGATGGGTTTGCGGCTCCTCCTTTGATTTGCAGTTTGATTAATCCGCTAACTTCTTTTGCCATTTGTTTATTTTCCTTAATTTAAAGTTCCGGGATTATCAATAAGATCTCCCGTTGAATAATGAATACTTATTCTTTTTCAACCTGCATAAATCCTAATTCCAGCGGAGTTTTTCGGCCAAAGATTTTAACCATAACCTTAAGCTTTTTCTTGTCTTCGTTGATTTCTTCGATTATTCCGCTAAAACTGTTGAATGGTCCATCAGTAACTGTAACTGTTTCACCCACAATGAATGGAACATTTACTTCTTCACCTTGTTCAGCAAGTTCATCAACTTTTCCGAGTATTCTTTTTACTTCTGATTCACGCATTGCATCTGCTTCTCCGCGTGTGCCCAGAAATCCAAGAACGTCAGGAACACTTTTAACAATATGAGGAATTTCTCCTACAAGAGCAGCCTCCATTAAAACGTATCCCGGAAAATAGTTTCTTTCCTTACTTACCTTTTTACCTTTTCTAACCTGATAAACCTTTTCGGTTGGGATGAGTACCTGAGAAATATAGTCCTGAAGATTTAGGCGATCAATTTCGCTTTCGATATATTCCTTAACCTTTTTCTCCTTACCACTAATCGCCCTAACTACATACCACTTTTTTTCTTGATTACTCATTCCGATTAGTTAACTTTATTTAGTTTAATAAAGAATAATGATGCCTGGTAAAACTCCGATATTTAAAGCCAGGTATAAAAACCTTTCAATAAACTACTAAATGAAATATCCATCAAATAAACCACAAAAGCGATTATTAGGGAAGCGGTGGATACTACAATAGCACTACTTTGGAGTTCGCTCCATGATGGCCAGGAAACTTTGTGTAACAGCTCGTCAATACTTTCCTTGGCGTAACTTATAATTTTGATTTTTGCCATTGGTTCTATTCTCTAATTTATTGCACGGGTGGTAGGAATCGAACCCACAGCCTACGGTTTTGGAGACCGTCGCTCTACCAGTTGAGCTACACCCGTATCATTTATAATCAACAAAGGAATCCCAGGAACGGTAAAAGTTCCGGGATACCTTTAAATTATAACCAAACACCTATTATATTATTCAAGAATTTCAGTCACCTGTCCGGCACCAACTGTTCTGCCACCTTCACGGATAGCAAAACGAAGGTTCTTACTCATGGCGATTTCTGAAATCAATCTAACTTCGATTGTAAGGTTGTCACCTGGCATAATCATTTCTACTCCTTCAGGGAGGAAAATTTCACCGGTAACATCTGTTGTCCTAAAGTAAAACTGCGGACGGTATTTATCATGGAATGGTGTGTGACGTCCACCTTCTTCCTTTTTCAGAATATAAACTTCAGCTTTGAAGTTTTTATGAGGAGTAACCGAACCCGGTTTTGCAATTACCATACCTCTGGTAATATCTTTTTTGTCAACACCTCTAAGCAATAATCCTGCATTATCACCAGCTTGTCCTTGGTCAAGAATTTTGCGGAACATCTCAACTCCGGTAACTACTGATTTTAATTTTTCGGCACCCATACCAATAATATCTACCGGATCGCCTGTGTGGATAATACCAGTTTCGATACGGCCTGTTGCTACAGTACCACGACCTGTAATTGAGAATACATCTTCAACTGGCATCAGGAATGGTTTGTCCTGATCACGTTCTGGAAGTGGAATCCAACTGTCACAAGCACTCATTAATTCCATTACACTTTCAACCCATTTAGGCTCTTTATTCAGAGCACCAAGAGCTGAACCAATTATAACGGGTGTTTCATCACCATCAAATTCGTAAAAACTTAAAAGATCACGAATTTCCATTTCAACGAGCTCAATAAGTTCTTCGTCATCAACAAGGTCAACCTTGTTCATAAAAACAACAAGCCTGGGTACACCAACCTGACGTGCAAGAAGAATGTGCTCGCGTGTTTGAGGCATAGGGCCATCAGTTGCAGCAACAACTATAATTGCTCCGTCCATCTGTGCAGCACCTGTTACCATGTTTTTTACATAGTCAGCGTGTCCGGGGCAGTCAACGTGTGCATAGTGCCTGTTTTCTGTTTGGTATTCGATATGAGCTGTATTAATTGTAATACCTCTCTCTTTTTCTTCGGGAGCGTTATCAATTGAATCGAATGATGCAAATTCTGCCAGACCTTTATCCTGCAGATTAATTGTGATAGCGGCAGTTAATGTTGTTTTTCCGTGATCAACGTGTCCAATAGTACCAATATTTACGTGCGGTTTGGACCTATCAAATTTTTCTTTTGCCATTTTGAACGATATTTAATTAGGTGTTTACAAAAAGGTTATTAATAATTACTAATTTATTTGGTCATCTTTGAGCCAATGACGAGAATTGAACTCGTGACCCCTTCCTTACCAAGGAAGTGCTCTACCCCTGAGCTACATCGGCATCATTTTGAGCGGGAGACCGGGCTCGAACCGGCCACCTATAGCTTGGAAGGCTATCG
>JAOZRY010000337.1 GCA_029939965.1 Bacteroidales bacterium
TATAGGGACATTAAGAATTCAGTTGATACTGCTCGGGAAGAAGGAAAGATTGAAGAGAAAAAAGAGATTGCAAGAACTGGCTTAAGAGAAGGCTATCCAATAGAAATGATTTCAAAAATAACAGGATTGACAGAAAAAGAAATTAACGAATTAAAAGAATAACAAATGGTAACACACAATGTACTCCATAATTTTTGCCGCAGGCGCAACACAAAAGTTACGTAGCATATTGCCACCGTTGTAAATTGTACCGAACAGTCCATAAGTCATCGAAATAAACATACAAATTGTTAGGGCATTTGTGTTTTTCAGGAATTATCCGCTTACCCATAAATAACTAACAGACAAACTCAACCAAATGGAAAATAAATACGATAGGCAATTTAATGATGTACACAAAGCAATAGCATATTTAGTGTCTGCACGAAAACTCAATATTTCAGGAAGTGGGTGTCAAAAATGCCGAGCCCTGCAATGGTAAGGTACATTGGTATCGAAATGCTAACCAAAAGAAATGTTGCAGTTATTGCTGAACGGCCATACTTTTTTACAAATACCATTAAAAAACCAAAGCCTATCATCAACATAGCCATAATGTGTATAGCCCGGTTATATTGTTGGACTTCTGAAATTATGTTTGTTTATAATGAAGAAAGGAAACAATGCGATAAGGAAACAATGCGATAAGGAGAGAACCATTAAACCATTGAAGCATTTTAGCATTAAACCATTGATCCATTAGTTTTTAATTAGGCAATACATAATGAATTCCTGCACCCGGGCCAAGCGGAATGCCCAAAAGAAGCCATACCACTAAAAGTATAATCCATAACAACAGAAAAACAAAGGAGTAGGGAACCATTGTGGCTATTATTGTTCCTATACCGGCTTTCGGATCATATTTCTGTATATATGCTATGATTAATGCAAAGAAGCTCATCATGGGAGAAATTACATTTGTTACACTATCGCCGATGCGATACACCACCTGCGACAATTCGGGTGAGTAACCCATGATCATGAACATAGGAATGAAAATGGGTGCCAGAATAGCCCACTTGGCCGATGCACTTCCCATTAGCATGTTGATTGCAGCAGAAAGCAGGATGAAAAGTATCATCAAAGGAATTAGCCCTATGTCGGACGACATGAGGAGGTTAGCTCCATTAACAGCCAAAATAATTCCGAGATTGCTCCACTTGAAATATGCCACAAACTGAGCAGCAAAAAACACAAGAACAATATAAGTAGCGAGAGTTTTCATTGAGGCTGACATACCTTTCATCACATCCGAATCATTTTTGAAAGCTCCGGTAGTAAAACCATAGGCTATGCCCATTGCGCTGGCGGTGATAAACAGCATAGCAACAACTCCGCGAATTAGAGGCGAACTGAGCAAGCCTCCGTCAGTTCCTCTGAAGTATCCATCTTCGGGAATGATTCCGAATAGGGTTATAATTATGATGGTTAGTAGTGTGAGCACAGCATACAACAATCCCTTTTTCTCTGTTTTCGAAAGCTTATCGAAGGATTTGTCTTGTTCTTCAACTACACCATTGTATTTGCCAAGCCTTGGTTCCACTATTTTTTCGGTAACAAAAGTACCTGCAAATGAAATTACAAATGTAGATGCCACCATGAAAAAGTAGTTGGCGGTGGGGTTAACTTCATAAATGGGGTTTAGTATTCGGGCTGCTTCCTGCGACAATCCTGCTAACAACGGATCAACGGTTCCTAAAACCAAATTGGCACTAAAGCCACCTGATACACCGGCAAAAGCTGCTGCCATACCTGCAATTGGATGTCGGCCCACAGCCAAAAATATTACTCCTGCAAGTGGTATCAGCAACACATATCCTACATCAGATGCAACATTTGATAATATGCCTGTAAAAACAACTACAAACGTTAGCAGATGCTTTGGGGAATTCAATACCAATAACCGAATTATAGCATTTATCAACCCGCTCTGTTCGGCAATTCCTATACCGAGCATGGCTACAAGTACAATTCCCAGCGGAGCAAATCCAGTAAAGTTATCCACCATTTCGAGCAGCACGCGGTGAATACCATCGTGGGATAAAAGATTTACAGGTCGGATAATTTCATTGGTTCCGGGATGAATAACCTCCCATCCCAACGCATGACCAATAGCTGATAGCACCAACGCACTTAGTGCAAATAATGCAAAAAGTGTAGCCGGATGTGGCAACGCATTACCCGCTCGTTCCGTCCAGTTCAACATCCGTTGAAAAATCCCTATACGATTTTTTGATTTACCCATATTTATCAATTTATTAAACTCCCTGCCCCTTAATTTCTGTTGCTGATTGTCAGAGTTAATTTTGAGACAAAAATAGTATTTCCTGCATAATTTCTCTGAATTTTCGGGATGGCATAGAAATAAATCAGGATAAATGATTGGAGTTAAAAAAGTTATTTTTGCTTACATGGAATATTGGAAAAGTGGAATGTTTAACGAGGCTACCTGCACAATGCCTCGTGCGAATGCGTTTTTTTTCGAAAAACCCTGATTATTGTGGAAGTATGAGAATGGCTACAGAAACGGGATTGATGGAAATTAATGCTTTTGTTGAGAATAATTTTATTGTTAACCGGAAGTGTTTTGAGCTTGAATGTGTCTAAGCATTTTTTTCGTAACCCCTACAAACATTATACGAAGCTTTATCGAAGAAAAGCATCATCCGGCGCTCGAGTTCAAGTGTGCGATATATGTCGATTGTTTTATTCCACATGCCTTGCGAAAGTGCAAATTCCCAAATATATTTCCTTATAAGGCTTAATGCACTAATTAATTCGCTTAATGTATAGCCCTCCTTTTTTCTTACTGCACCCAAAGTACGATAATGCGCTTTCATTTTTTTATAATTATAGTTTCCCGAAAGCCATTTAATATATTGCCTGGCATCGTAATTAAAACGTTGGGAAAGCTCATCAGGTGGCAACAAATTATATGAAGGTGTTGATTTGTTAGTAATAACATCTTTTACCCAATGACCTGATATAAGATCAGCATTTTTCTTAATTACCTCTACTAAAATATCGGATAAAAAGTTGGGTTGATGTTCAATTATATCCCGCGAGGAAATGGAAAGGGAGAAAGAATCAATAATAGACCAAAATTCGGATTTAGCTTTAATAAAAGTGTTGATAGCGTCAGTATTAGATTTGAATGCAAGTAGCGGTGTTTTGTGAATCGGGAAATATTTAACATCTACAGCATCATCACCGGCTTTTAGAATACCACCTGTTTGCTCAACTTCAAATGTGTGAAAGATTAAATCGCCATAAAAATAATTATTGGTCGAATCTGCATCCACCAAACCTGTAATTTTACCTTGCAAACCTGTTTCTTCCTCAAGTTCGCGCAACGCTGCCGTCTGGATGCTTTCGCCTGTTTCAGCAAAACCGGAGGGCAGACACCATTTTCCTTTATATGGTTGATTGCCTCGTTTTACCAACAACACATCTCGTTCCTTCATCAAAATACACGAAACAACAGGCAATGGGTTATCATAAAAAAATATATTGCATGAAGGGCAATATTCGCGCGGTACATCACCCTCATTTTTTTTGATGATGCTTGCACTGCAATATGGGCAATAATTTCGTTTTTTCTTTAACATTTTAATTTCCGTATAAAGGTTGGTTGCAAATAAATATTGTGTCGTCTTTGGCAATACTAAAAGAGTTCCCCAATTGAAAATATTCGCGCAAACGGCTAATCATTTTACCGAAAACTATACTCTTGTTTTCAAGGTTATCGGGGATATAGTGAAGTTGTTTAAACCTGAAATAATTTTCCAGATCTTCAAAATCACTGGTTCTAAAATGCAGAGTGTTACGGTATTCTTTTTCCTCCACCCGACCAAACCAGGGCGAAAGCAATTTGTATCCGTTGCTGTCGCTAAAATTATTTATCAGATCCTGGCATGGGAGTGAGCCTGTTTTTTGAATTCCCAATATATCTAATGTTTCTTTTAGAAAAGCAATAATCTCGGTAAGGTGGTTTTCGGAATGTGTTATAATTACAAATGCCCCCGAGGGTTTGAGTATCCTGGAAATCTCTGGAATTAATGTTGGGAAAAAGTATAAAGCATAACTGCAAATTACCAGATCAACCGAATTATCAGGTATTCGATTTATCGTATTTTTCTCTAATTCTATAAATTTGCCCTGCAAACCAGCCTTATTGCAGGATTCGAGATACGGTGTTTTATAATTGGTACAAACATCTATACCTCGTATATCTGAATCAGGATTTAACCTGCCCTTTAGGGCAAGTGTAAAAAAACCAAATCCACAGCCAATGTCCAGTATGGTTTTACTTTTTTGCAATTGTAATCCATCCAATGCAACATTTCTTACATCCAATTTGTTTGTGGAATGGCGGCGAACGATCCCTGCAACAGTTTTGTGGTGCATGGTATCCGCAAAGATTTCGGCTAGTTTCTGCTCATTTATTTTATTCAAAATAAAACATTTTTTTTCGAGTCGTTCATCAAATTTTTCATACAATATGTTTTTTTGTATTTAATCAGAATAAAACTCCCGCCTCAATATTTTAATTAATGTCCGTCCATAAAGTCGGTGTTTGGTTCAGAATGTTCGAGTTCGAGGCTTGCGA
>JAOZRY010001045.1 GCA_029939965.1 Bacteroidales bacterium
AAATAAAGGTACCTGTTTTTATACAGAAATGGTGTAGTTCCATTTTGGAAATGTACTATCATATAAAATTGGCAATGATTTCATTTGGACATCAGATATTTTCACTCCTCTTTCATATTGTTTTAAATTTATATCTGCTTCAACCTTTAATCCTTTTTTAGTCGTTGTCGTTTTGATGTAGTTTAACATCAGTTCATATGTTCTTAGGGGGATTCCTGCCCAATTTCTACTTATTGCACTGAATAAACGATGTTCAATAGGGTTCCACTTCGAACACCCCGGAGGATAATGACAAACTGTAATTTTCAGACCGTACTTTGCACAAATGTTTTGTTGAAGCTCATACTTCCATACACGGGACCGCGAGCTATTACTACCACCGCCATCTGCTAAAATCAGTATTTCAGAAGTATCTGGATATTCAAATTTACCAATGTTTTTCCACCAGCTTTCAATGGAATCCACAGCAAACGAGGGTGTGTCATAATTGGTGCCCACACTGACAAATCCCTTGTTCATCGTTGTATCATATACGCCATAAGGAACACCTTTTCCTATCGCAAGAGTAAGAAAATCATATACATTTACAGGATCCGGCTCACGGGAATATGCATTTCCATTATTTTTAAAGTTCCCTATCAACTCTTTTTTCTTGGCATCAACACTAATAACCGGAAACCCATTTGCCTCAAAGCTTTCTCGATACTGCTGAATCAGTTCAAATTGTTGATTTCTATCAGCGGGATTGAGGTTGGGATTCGCTTCATTTTTTTTGTGGTTTACCTTGAGAGAAAACTTCAACTTTCTCAATAAACGTCCAACGGTATTTGCACATACGTTTTGGCCAAAACGTTTTAATTCATCTGCAATCTTTTGGGTTGTTTTGCGTGTCCATTTCAATCCACTGATTGGATCACCAGCAGTATCCCTATCCATGAGCGATTCAATACTCTCTATTATTTTTGGATTTTTTTTCCGTTAAAACTTGCCCTCCACCTTTTTTACGAATTCTTTGCGATTCAATATTCTCAGCTATGATCTCAGATCGACCTTTTGCGACGGTGTGAGGATCCATCCCAAATAGGGATGCGATTTTTTTATCCCCACCATATCCAATTTTTGCCGATTCGAGACCTGCATAAAGCCGTTTTTGTTTTTCATTCAACATCGAAAAAAATAGAAAAATTAGGTGAATAATTTTCTTTGGCAACAACCCATTTATCGATTGATCTGCTGTAAATCCAAAATTTAAAACCTGTTGATTTCGATGTAATAATTGAGATTTCTTTATCTGTGAATTT
>JAOZRY010000338.1 GCA_029939965.1 Bacteroidales bacterium
AAACCGTGTATTTATGCCTTTTTGCAATTTCTTTAGTGTTGATTACCAAGAAATTATGAAGTCCAAATTAAAAGTAAACTAAGATGTTTTTTTATCAGCAAATTGATCTGTAGTTTATAAGTTCGATAGAATAGATGAGATTAGGTTTATTCTATTCAAAAAAAGTCATATTTTTGAAAATTATTTTTTATTTAATGATTTACTAAAATGTAAGAAAATATGCTTACCAAAAAGATATTAGTCATCTATCCACAGGTAAACGACACAAAAATTGCTGTTTTCCAAAACAACAGTTGGGTGTTTTTTAAAACTATCAAAATTAATCCCGATGAAATACAAAGCAATCAGGGAGTTCTCGATCAGGAAATGCCACGGACAGAGCAGATACTTGCCGAGTTAAAAGAAAATGATATCCGTATTGAGATGATTGAAATTGTAATTGGTCGGGGGGGATTGGTAAAACCTATCCAATCCGGGATTTACGAAATAAATGAAGCCCTTAAAAATGATTTGAGGTTGGAGTCCAAGATGCACGAAACGAATCTGGGAGGATTGATTGCTGATCGTATTGCAGCCATGATACCTGATGCAAGAGCATTTTTGGCCGATCCTGTGGTTGTTGATGAAATGGATGATATTGCTAAAGTAAGCGGACATCCCATGTTTGAGCGTAAATCCATTTTCCACGCCCTCAACCATAAATTTGCTGCGCGTAATTATGCAAAATCCGTTAATGAGCAATACGAAGAACTCAACCTGATAATTGCCCATGTTGGCGAAGGAGGAATTTCGGTTGGTGCACATCGCAAGGGAAAAGTGGTGGACGTTAATCAGGCTTACGATGGTGATGGTCCATTTTCATACAATCGCACAGGATCGATACCTTTTGGCGATTTGATTGATGTGTGCTTTAGTGGCAAATATAACAGATCACAACTTCGTAAAATGTTAGTGCATGAAGGTGGCCTACTGGCGCATCTTGGTACAAGCAACATTAACCTTATAGAAAATCGCATTAAAGAAGGTGATGAAAAAGCTGAGTTTATTTTTAAAGCTATGGCATACCAACTTGCCAAAGAAATTGGTGCTATGTACGTTGTTTTAGAAAATCCCATCGAAGCAATTATACTTTCAGGTAATATTTTTCAGTCGAAGTTTTTTACCGAGGAGGTTAAAAAAAGAACCCTGAAGTTGGGTAAAATTATTATTTCACCATTCGTTTCTGATATGGATGCTTTGGCCGATAGTGCCATGCTTATAATGAAAGATGAAGCAGAAATTCTGATATATAAATAGAAATGGTTTTGAATCGCAAGTTTAAATTGAATTTTCGTTTAGAATAAACCAACAACTACTTTGTAATCATTGTAGTTTCCGAGTGTTTTTAGTCATTATCATATTTTTAAAAAGTAAGAATTAAAACCATTATGTATCTTGCACCATTAAATTACGACCGGTATTTCAAAAAGGTATTTTCGGAACTCACGATAGCCAAAAGGTTTTTGGAAGATTTTTTGGATGTGGAAATTCAGGAAATAGAGTTTTTACAAAACAAAAAAAGTATAAGTGATGATGCCCGCTATGTGGAGTTTGATTTCCGTTGCAAAATAGATGGCTTTTATGTAATAATTGATATGCAACAGTGGTACAAAACGGATGTAGTTCAACGCTTTTACGTTTATCATGCACTCAATTCAGCATTACAATTAGAAAAATTACCAAAAAAAATCATTCCTCTGGTAGGTAACAAATCACGCAAAGTACATGATTATGCTGAACTATTACCGGTAATTACTATAATATGGATGGTACACGATACTCTTGGATTTAGCGATGATTATATTGGTTATACTTTAGCCCCTGAAAATGTTACAGAGTTTATTAAAAAAGATGTTGTATGGGGAAACAGTACCATAAAAGAGTTGTTGGCCGAGCGTGATAAACAAAAGGGATTGCTTACAAATCATAATCGAAATTTGGATTTTTTGTCATCAAATCGATTGATTTATGCTTTCCAGAAAAACATAGTAAAGAACAAGAAATACGAAAAATACTACGACTGGTTTGAGTTAGCTGATAAAACACTTCGTAAAGTTGAAGAGAAGCGTGAATATGCAAAATACGAGCAGGATAAAATTTTTACAGAAGTGATCAGGCGATTGCTTAAAAGCCTAAAAGAACCCGAAAGTGAAGAATACATAACCAATTACGAAGAATATTTACACGGGGTGCAACAGTATGATAAATCCATTAGAAGAGAAGGCAGAGAAGAAGGCAGACAAGAAGGCTATAGTATTGCAGTGACAAAACTTCAGCCGCAGTTGGAAGATGCCCGTGAAAAAGAAAAGGAAGCCCGTGAAAAAGAAAAGGAAGCCAGATTAATTCTTGCCAAAAAGATGAAACAATACGGGGAGCAAATTAATGAAATAAAAAAAATGACTGGTTTATCTGATGATGAAATCATCGGACTTTGAGGAATTAGTATAAATAATTAAACTACAATGGCACATTGGTTAGAAGAAGCAGAAAGAGAAGAAAAGCGTAAAAAGGTACGTCCATCACGTGAAAGTGCAAAAGTTCAGGATAAAATTTTCAGGATTAGAGAAAATTATAAAATTAACGAGGAAAGCTATGAAAACTTCATAAACTATATTTTTGATCTTTGTGGTAGAGCAAATAGTTTGCCTCACGAAAAAAAGTTACCATGGGTACATATCGAATTTAAAGCGAAGGAATCCAGGTTTGAAAATCACCTGTATTTTGCCTCCACCTCAGAGCGGATAGATAAAACCGTAATGACCCGATCGTTTCCTTTTGTAAAACGTCAACATTACAAACATCTTCGTTCGATTCATATTAATGTTTCCAAAAAAATGGACTTTGCAGAATTGGAAATCAGAGATGATTATCTTGCCAAGTCCAGATTGTCTTCGGAAGACAAGGATATGCAGGATATTGTTAATGATGGTTTCCCAAGGGTAAAGGTAGTTTTTGAATATGAAATTAATAAACTTGATAAGAACCTGGGATTATCAATTCTGGATTGGCTCACTTTTAGATCCGAAGTAAGTTCACTTCCTTTTAGTGAAGAGCATTTTAAGTACGACAAACGAAGGAAAAAGTGATGGTAATCCATTGAAAAAAAGACAATACATGTTAATGATAAATATAAAACCCCCGCCTTTTGGATTCAAATGGCGGGGGTTTTTTAATCTGTTCTTGAAAATTTATTAGTCTCTGCCCGACAAACTTTTTGGTATTCTTCCATTATTTATGGATCCTGATCTGAGTCTTCTTCCTGCAATTTTTTCAACAATTTTTCCGATTTCTAAAATCCGGTCGATGTCGAGATTGGTCTCAATTCCCATCTCATCCATCATCACCACCATATCTTCTGTCGAAACTAATCCTACATCCGAGGGGTCTTTGTAATAATAAGCACCTGTTCCTGATACGGGTACTCCACTCACAAAGTTTGCCGGCTGTCCGCCAAGGCCACCCATTGTCGATTCATAATTGGTTATACCTGCCTGCAGTGCTGCCAATACATTTGCCAGCCCCCAACCACGTGTGGTATGGAAATGTGCTATTTGTTTGTGTGGGTTATCCACGCTGTTTAATAAACTTGAGAAATACTCAAAAACTCTATCGGGAGAGGCAGAGCCATCATGGTCGGCATGTTCTACATCGTTGGCTCCAATATCGAACCAACGCTTTGTAAACTCAATTGCTTTGCTCATTTCGGTAGGGCCTTCGATGGGGCAACCCCAGATGGTACTAACTGTTCCATTAACTTTAATACCTACATCTCTAGCTTTTTTTACCCACTCCTCACTCATTTTCCAATATTCATCGAGCGATAGGCCTGAGTTTTTCTTTTGGTGCGATTCGCTGGTAGAAACCATCAGTAAAATCCTGTCAGGTCCCCAGCCTTCGAGTTTTGCGTCTATGGCACGCTGAACAGCCCTTTCGCGGATAGTGATAGCTGTGAGCATAACATTATCTATAAGATGCTTAATGCGTTTGCTCTTTCTGATCTTCTTAAACAGATCATCACAATCTTTGAATTGAGGCATTCCTCTGGGATTGCCAAAGTTTGATACTTCGATGTGCTTAAATCCTGCCAGTAGCAATTCTTCTGCAAGCCAAAGTTTAGCATCTGTCGGAATAAAAATTTCCTCATGTTGAAAACCGTCTCTTACGGTAATATCGCCAATAACTACTTTTTTTGGATACTTCATAGGTTAGTGTTTTATTTGTTAGTGTTTGTATTTTGAATACAAAGCTGCCTTGTAAAATGAAACGGGCATACCTTTGTCTTTAGATTAATATGTTATTTCATCTAAAATCCCTTTAAATTGCTCCAGCGATTCCGGATTTTTCAGAGCATCGCGGTTTAAAACATCTTCGCCGTGGATGGTCTTCTTTACAGCTACTTCCACCTTTTTGCCATTGAGTGTGTAGGGCACATCAAGAACCTTTTTGATGATGGCAGGTACATGGCGTGGGCTGCAACCTTTACGGATATTGGATTTTATTTTTTTAATTAATCCTTCATCCAAATCAAAACCCACATTTAATTTTACAAAAAGTATTACCCTTTCATCACCTTTAAATTGCTGACCCACAATTAC
>JAOZRY010000339.1 GCA_029939965.1 Bacteroidales bacterium
AAATTTAAGGGCTTGCCGGATAAAAACTAATCGAGTAAGTTCAAATCAATAACCGTACACCCGGCCTTCCCATTTGCTCACCTTTACGCGCCAGCAAAGCACTTCGCGGAGCGAAGGGATGCTGTATTTAAAGTCTTTGTTGGTGTATTTTTGCATGACTATGTTGAGAGCAATTATTTTTTCGTCCAAATCTTCGATGAATTCTACTTTACCAAATGCCCGGATACTACGATACTTCATACTATAACTACAGGCCACCTCCTCATGTTGCCACCGCAGCTTATTATCGGTGGTGAAACAAACGCATACATCAGGTCGCTGTTTAACAATGTCAATCTTCCGGCCGGTTTGTGCAGAGTGTAGGAAAATATTCCCATCGGACAACCCAAAATTCATAGGAACAAGATAGGGCATTCTCGCCTCATCGACCATCGAAACAAAACAAGCTTCGCATTTATTGGCAATTTCTAATACCTCTAACGGATTAGTCAACATACGAGATTTCATTGATACCTCCTTCTTTTTTCGATATCATCGAGATTGATAAAATAATTTATTACCGAAACAATAATACTGAACCATAATGCCCACCAAAAGTTTGCAATGTAAAACCCGGAAACCAGACTATCGGCCAATAATGCAATGATTGCGTTTATCACCAACAGAAAAAAACCGAAGCTTAAAATAGTAATGGGAATGGTGAGGATAACCAAAATGGGTTTCAAAATCAGATTTAAAACAGATAGCACCAATGCAACCAGTACAGCCGAGATATAATCGCGTATCTCAACACCTCTGAGCAACCATGAAGCAACAATTACTGAAAATGATGAAATTAAAATTTTTATTATAAAGTTCATAATATTTGATTTGATGATGTAAAAATAATAAAATGGCGAAAGTATGAATCAAACTTTTCTTCCAACTGAATATATGCCATAAAAATAAATCATTAAAATGCGCTAAGGTTTATGGAAAACAAAAACTCTGATTTTACATCCCCGAAATCAGGACGATAAATAAACCTGTATCCCAATTCTAAGGGAGCCAAAAATCGTAATATATGCAAATCGGCAAACAACTCAAAACCTGTAGATTGCCATCCAAATTCTTTTCCTGAAAGCTCACCTTGGGAATAATCGTAAAACAAATTAACCTTGAAACGTTTGAAATATGCAAGCGATGACAGGCTAAAATCGGGATAAAAAAACGGAAACTTGTAGTTCACTTTCAGGCTGCTAAGGTTTTCTGAATACATACCTGTAAATCCGCGTGGATAACTTACAATGGTTGAAAACAATGGATTATGATCGAAACGCTTTTGATACCCAACATAAAAATTAAAACTATGATGCCTCATAATACCCGGAAAATACAATCTGGCATATCCGGCAAACATCGATCCTAATGTGTCGGAATTAAAAGGAGCTGTTCGGTAATTTATATCCACTGCCTGACCCCAACGAGGATTCATATCGCGCTGTGTACGTTTCAACAAATTAAATGCATAAACCCTATAGCTTAATGTTTTGTAATTATTTCGTTTAAAACTAATTTCAACATCTTTCTCCATATCCAGTTGCATATATTCAAACTCAATAGAGGGTTGAATACCCCGGGAATACTTGCTTGTGGTTAAATTTAACGGAATCCTGACTGTGGATGAAAAATTTGTTTGCATCCACGAATAATCAATTCTACGATTTTCTGAGGTATCGATGGTATAGGATTTTCGTTTTCCGTAATCCACCTGAAAATCCATAGCCGGATACCAGCCTTGCCAGGTATAGTTAAAATAATATTTCCCTGTTTCCTCATTCAAATCGTATTCCCAGCCAAGAGTAGCAAATGAAGAGCTGAGTAAATTTTGCGACATAAACGATACACCGGGTTTTACATCATAATTATTAACATCGATAGAAAGTGGTGCCCAACTATGAAAATTAAAAAGATTCAACAGTTTCGAGTATTTTTTACTTTCATATTCCACTTCAGGAATCTGGTGTGGATTCAGAATTTCACCAGCCTGATCTGCCAACGATTTGTATAACTTTACACTATTATCCTCAACAAATTTAAGTGGCTTCAGGTTTTCATCAGCCACAGTCATCTCCACAATTTCATATCCATCAGAAGTATAATCAGAAAAAATAATTTTTCCATCAACAGTAACAAATGGATCAGCCAAACCAAACTCAACGGATGATAACTGCGAAATTTGTTTTGATTTCACATCCAAAACATATAAATTATTAATACCCGAATATGCCCCAATAAAAATTATTCGTTCACCCCAAAACACAGGAGATGACACTTCAGTATAGGTAGTATCCATAAGGTAATCCATGCTTGCCGAATCTACATCAAAAATTACTATCCGGTTTCCGAAATCAGAAATGGCGGTTGCAACAATCTTTTTTCCATTGGCCGAAAAAGCAGGATAGGTAAGAAAGCTGCTTTCCGGCGATTGCAATTCCTTAACAATATCACCGGTATTTGTATCAAGAATAATGAGTTTACACTGTTGGTTTCCGGTTACCTCTACAACAACAATTTTTTTTCCATCGGCAGAAAATGCAGGTGCAAAATAGCGGGTTTTCTTTTTTAAAACCAGTACATTCCCAGAAGATAAATCCATGGTTTTGATTACTGAATAATTTCGATTTTCCCATCTCGGATCATATTCGTATTCGGCCCAGGCAATTAAATTATTAGAATAAGTAAGACTACCGCCAAAATAATATCCCGGTGTGTAAATTATCTTTTCATTTCCTTCCTTATCAATTTCAACAAATCTTGCAATATCATCCAACGATTGTTTTTCTGAAATCACAGTTCCCCAATCCGTTTGGTGAGGGCGATTGTATTGGGTGAAAATATTTTTTGGTGGTGATATTCTAACACTTTCGCTGCTGTACCTTGTTTCCTCAAATTGTTTCTGCCAATCCAGCTTCAGTTCATCCATCATAGATAAATAGAGATTGGTTTTGTTTTTCCCGGAAACATCCCGAATTCCTTCTGAAAACGGAACGACCATGTATGGGTGTCTCCCTACTTTGTCGAGTGTGTGATTCCAGATTTTAACCCCATATTTTTGGCGGGCCTTTGCCACAATATGATAACCTAAGGTATAATGGTTTGGGATAAAAGTTTTGTAAGAGCCGAACACCGCTTTATCGTACGAATATATCTGCTTTTGGAGAAATTGTGCTCTTAGTGGCATGGCAAATTTGGGCGACCTCCCCCGCCCTACCCTGCTCAATTCTGTTTCGGCGGCCACAGCATCGCCTTCCAAAAACCATAATGGGATATACAAACCCAACACTGCACCTGTAATCTGCTCACCAAAAACCCAGGTCAAAACATTTGTCAACCCCTGGTTGAGTTTACTAATCTGGATAACGTGCCGATATTCGTGAATAGCCAATTGTTGAAACCACTCCTGCCCATAACTATCCTGCGGCGGAATGGTATTAAAATTCATCCTTCGCGGAGCCCAAACTATCTGGGCATTTGAAACAGAAGTATTATTGTGTAAAATTACAGGTATCTTTTTAACCCTTGCCGAAAGAGAAATTGTGTCTAATCTGGCGGCATACTCCAAAACATTGGCCACATATTGCGCTGTAATCAGGTAATCTTCAGGGTATATTACTTTAAAGTTTCTGGTGTTTATTTGTCCCCATTTTACTGATGCAGGATCCTGTCCTGAACTGTAATATTGGGCATGTAGTGCAAAAGAACCTCCAAAAACCAGTAACGAGGTTATTACAATGTTGGAAAAGATAAATCTCATTCGGGAAAGTAATTTTTTGGGATAACTTTTCCGAAATAATTCCATAAGGATTCGTTGGGTAGAGGAGCAATAATTCTTATTTTTTCTTTGCTAACAGGGTGAAAAAAATCGAGGTAACGGGCATGAAGATGAATGGAGGCATCAGGATTTGATCGTGAAGCCCCATACTTTAAATCGCCCTTAATTTTGCAACCCAAATGACCCAGTTGCACCCTGATTTGATGATGCCGACCGGTGTGAAGGACAACCTCAAGCAAATAATACCGGTCGCTTTCGGCGAGCAGTTTATAATCAAGTTCGGCATATACAGCATTTGTGCGACCTTCATGAACTACAAAGGATTTGTTTTTATCTTGGTTTCTCCAGAGGTAATTAATCAGCTTATCTTCAATTTGTCCGGGAGGATTATCCACAACCGCCCAATAAACCTTTTTAATTTCTCGTGCTTTAAAAATAGCATTCAATCGCTTTAAGGCTTTGCTTGTTTTTGCAAAAATTACAGCACCGCTCACTGGTCTGTCCAAACGATGTACTACTCCCAAAAACACATTACCCGGCTTTTTATACTTATCTTTCAGATAATCCTTCACAGTATCTTTTAGTGTAGAATCTCCGGTTCTGTCGGCCTGAACAATATCTCCGGTTACCTTATTAACAATTATAATATGGTTATCTTCGTACAAAACCTCGTTAACCATTTTTCTTTCTCTTTTTAAAATTCGACAATAGGTGGTTATGATTTATGATTTATGATTTATTATTTATTATTGAAACCGCAAAGCGGGAAATTGACAACAAAAAATTTAAACAACAT
>JAOZRY010001046.1 GCA_029939965.1 Bacteroidales bacterium
ATTTTATAGCGTTCTTAACGAGATTTGTTAATATTCCGTTCAGCTTATGATTATCCGTTAAAACTATGTCTTCATCATCAGAAAGGCTTGGTATCTGCATTATTTTTAGTCCTTTGTTTTTTGCTTCAAGGCTAAAAAATAAATACAATTCATTAAGCATTTTGTTAACAGAAACCTGATCAATAGAAACTTCGATTAGCCCGGCTTCAATTTTCGATATTTCCAGAATATCGGTAACTGTAGTTATCAACCTGTCGCTGCTTTTGTTTATAACATCAAAATACTCTTGTCTGTCTTCAGGTTCAAGGTCTGGCTCTTGCAATATTTCAAGAAAGCCTGTTATCCCGTTTAGGGGTGTGCGGATTTCGTGGCTCATATTGTTCAGGAAAGCTGTTTTCAGGCGGTTGCTTTCTTCGGCTTTTTCTTTGGCTAATATTAGTTCTTCTTCTGCTTGCTTACTTTCGGTTATGTCGCGGGCAAATTCAGCAACTCCTGTAATTTTGCCAGTTTTATCTTTTATAGGATAACTAAAAAGCTCTATCCATTTTACGGGCGAGCCAGGTAAACCCGGCACTATATCCATTTCTGTTTTACCTGATTTTAATGAACGAACTACAGGGCAAGGTTCGCAAGGTTTATTTTTATTATGATATACTTCGTAGCATTTTTTTCCTTTCAAAGGAAGATTTTTCTTATACCACTCTTCCAATTTTTTATTTGTAAGCTGCACTGTAAGGTCTGTATTAGATACACTTATACCATCCTGTATGCTGTTTAAAATGCTTTTCAAAAAGTTTTCATTTAATAATAGCAGCTCTTGAATTGTTTTAAGTTGCTGATTTGCAGCTTTTAATTCTGCTTCTTCAATTTTGCGATCTGTATTGTCGGTAAACATTGCCACAATAAATTCAGGCTTACCTGTTTCACTCGGAATAAATGAGCAGTTAATAACTCCCGGATAAAGTGTGTTGTCTTCTTTTCTAAAATTCAGTTCACCTTCATAAAAACCCTTTTCGAATAGGGCAGGAAATATTTCATTGTTAAGTTTCCGTACTCCTTGCTCATCAGTAAATGCGTACATAGATTTGCCTCTCAATTGGCTTTGGTTATCGAAATCCCCAGCTTTTAAAAGTGCTTCATTAACAAAAATAATACTCCCTTTCATATCAGTTATTACAACCGATTGAGTAGTAGTTTTAACAACTTGCGAGAGTTTGCGGATTTGTTCGTTTGCCTCCCTTTGCCCGGTAATATCTACCGCCACTTCCATTCGCACCATTCTGCCGTCCACCCA
>JAOZRY010001047.1 GCA_029939965.1 Bacteroidales bacterium
CCGGAGGCTTTTGATGGTTTACATACTTTTTGTAATTGGTTTCGTGGTATTAATTCTTGGTGCCAATGTTATGGTTGATGGTGCCAGTTCGATAGGCCGGAAAATGAATATATCGTCGGTGGTAATTGGTTTTACGATCGTTGCTCTCGGTACTTCCCTCCCCGAATTAATCATCAGCATTTTTGCCGCCGCACGGGGCGAAACTGATCTGGCAATTACCAATGTACTTGGTAGCAACATCATGAATACTTTGTTTATCATTGGCACCTCAGCTTTTATTTATCATATTGTCCCCGGCAAAAAAACCGTTCTCACCCTGGTTTCGGTTAGTCTTTTTGCAGCCCTTATTTTAGGTGTATTTACCAACTTCAATCTTTTCAGCACATCAACGTCTGCAACCCTGAGTAGTATCGAGGGAATAATTCTGATATTTTTGCTCTTAGCATATCTATACTTTTCGTACCGGTTTTCAAAGTCAGAATCCAACGAGGGGCAAGACGACATTAAAGAATTTACAATTTTTAAATCAGTGCTATTAATTCTTATTGGCATTACAGGATTATATTTTGGTGGAAAATGGGTTGTGGAAGGGGCCATTATTTTAGCCTCCGATTTTGGCATGAGCCAGGCACTGGTGGGAATAACCATAATTGCCGTTGCAACTTCGCTTCCCGAGCTGGTAACTTCGATTATTGCAGCACTCAAAAAAAACCCGGGACTGGCACTGGGAAATGCCCTGGGATCGAATATTTTCAATATTTTCCTGGTTCTTGGAGTAAGTTCTTTCATCAGACCCCTGCCCTTTAATATCGATCTTAATTTCGATCTCGGTATAATGATACTTTCAAATCTTGTGGTTGCATTTTTTGTATTTACCGGAAAAGGGAAAATGATAACCCGTACAGAAGGTGCAATCATGATGTTTGCCTACCTGGCGTATGTTTCGTGGTTGGTTATTAGTAATTGAGAATATGTATTTTTTTTTTAGCCCGACAAAAATTAATATATGTGGTTTGGAAAAATGGATATTTACAGAGTTCTGATTTTGGGCGGCTGCGGGCTTTCTCCGGTGGTTGCCGCCAACCGGTAATAAAGGTTCTTCTTTGCCCGGGATGGGGCTGTTATTACCGGCAGTAGCCACCCCGTGAGTCTCGCCAGCCATAGAAACCTCTTTTTGAAAAACTATGCTATCGTGCAAAACAATTCACGGGGTGGCTTTATAATCCGGGTTAAAAAAAACCATTCTTTAAAAATAAGGTAATAAGGTTGGGTTTCAATATGTTGGAAAATTTGC
>JAOZRY010001048.1 GCA_029939965.1 Bacteroidales bacterium
ATGCAAGTACATATTTGCAACAAGACATTGCATTAGTACCTTTTATTATTTGGGACTGTACAGGATTACAATTAAATCCGGGCTGGCAATTAATTTCATCCTACATCCAACCAATAGATCCTGATTTGGATGTGGTTTTTGCTGAAATAAATGCTGCGGAATCGCTGATAATTATGATTAACCAAAATGGTATTTACTGGCCTGGTTATAACATTAATTCAATTGGTGATTGGGATTCTAATTTAGGCTACAAATTGAAAATGTCAGACCTTGGTTGCCTTGTTTTTGATGGCGATCCCCTCGAAAACAAAACCGTTGACCTTCCTGTTGGCGTTAGTTATTTGCCGGTTCTTTCGGAAGCTCCGGTTGATGCTGATATAATTTTTGATCAAATTGAGAACGAGATTAATTTTGCTTTTGATATTGTGGGAGGCGATGTTTACTGGCCAGCTGGAGAAATTTATACTCTTGATGTGCTGGAGCCTGGCAAAGCTTACCTTGTTGGTATGCTCGAGGCAGGTTCGGTTACTTTCCCTGATGCTGATGGAAAAGGATACACAGGCCAAAATCAGGCATCTCAAATTGTTGGTGCTCCGTGGCAAACTAACAATACAGGTGTTGCACATCTTATTTCGGTGCAGGCTAATGCTTTAAGCCAATTAGATGCCGGCGATATTATTGCGGTAATTAATAGCGAAGATCAGTGTGTGGGAATGGCACAATACGAAGGCAAGAGCCAAAATCTTTCGTTGGTTGTTTACGGCAACGATTTTACAACAGAAACCATCGACGGAATGATTGATAATGAGATGATGAATTTTGTTGTTTACACCCCGGAGTTGAAGCAGCAAGTTGATATAGTTCCAATTTGGAACAGTTCAATGGCTCACACCAACCGCTTTGCCGAAAACGGATTGTCGGTTATTACCGGTTTTAAAGCCACCACTGCTATCGATGATGAGTTGTTGAATAAAATCACCATTTATCCCAATCCAAATGCCGGGTTATTTAATATTGATGGGATAAACCAAAAGGTGGATATTCTAATACTCAACTCAACCGGACAACTAATAAAAACTCTTACAACAAATCAATCGACCGAGATAAATCTCTCCAACTTTGCAAAAGGGATTTATTATCTTAAACTTGTTTCTGACAAGGGTATAAGAGTTGAGAAAATAATAATTGAGTAAGTTTATTCCAATACATGTTTTTTTTAAAAGTGCCTCCTTTGTGGGGCACTTTTTTTGTTTGCGAAAAAATAATTATAACATGAAATGGTTTATTAGTA
>JAOZRY010000340.1 GCA_029939965.1 Bacteroidales bacterium
ACGGGCTCACCAGCTAATTTATCATGTTTGGGTTTTTTTGTTACCATATCATGCATTATTGCATCTTTTACTTCTTCACTAAAATAATTCCGCCCTTCCAAAATGGTTTCGATAGCTGTAATAAGTTCTTCCTTTCCTGAGTTTTTAAGAATATACCCACCTGCTCCTGCTTCTATCATATTTTTAATATGTTCTTGCTCATTTGTCATGGTAAGCACAAGTACGTTCGTTGTTTTATATTTCTCAATTATTTGTCTGGTACAGGTTATACCATCCATCACCGGCATATTAATATCCATTATTACTAAGTCGGGTTTTATCTGACCCACAAGATTTAAAGCAATTTCCCCGTTTTCGGCTTCGCCGGAGATTTCAAATTTGGGTTCATCTTGCAAGAGAGATCTTATGCCATCACGAATAATTTTGTGGTCATCAACCAAAATAAGCCTGATTTTTTTCTCTATTGAATCCATGTTCTAAATTGGAATTACGATGGTTATTGTGGTTCCCTGCCCAACCGCACTATCAATATCACAATGACCTGACATAGCCATCGCTCTGTTGTGTATGTTCTTGAGGCCAATACCTTTTCTACCTGTAGTTGTATTGAGTTTATCAAAGCCTACACCATTGTCTTCAAAAGTATAAATAATTTCGTTGGAATGTAACATGAGCTGAACAAAAACCTCGGTTGCTTTAGAATGTTTAATCACATTATTAATGGCCTCTTGTGTTATCCGATAAAGGTTAAGTTCGATTTGGATATCAGGTCGTGTTTTTTCGCCCATGTTTTCATAAAACTCAATTTTTAGCCCACTGGGTTTTTCAATTTGATTAAAAAGAGAGTTGAGAGCCAGGATAATACCAAAATCTTCGATGGCTTTTGGCATAAGGTTGTGGGCAATATTGCGACTCTCTTCGATGGCGGTTTTAAGAAACTTCAGACCATTATCGAATTTCTCTGCAGCTTTTTGTCCCATCAAATGTGTCTCTTTTTCAATCGAATTCAGATTAAGACTAACCGCAGTAAGACTTTGCCCAATGCTATCGTGCAACTCTTTGGCCACTCTTGTTCGCTCATTATCGGCTCCTTCTATTAATGATTGAATAACCAGAACCTCTGCCTTTTTAATAGCAGTAAGGTCATTTACTGCAGCCAAAATGGCTTCAACTCCCATGTATTCGATGCGATCGAGTTTTATCTCGCACGGAATTATTATTCCTGATTTTGATTTTAGAGATAATTCAGTTTTTTGATCAAATTCTTTTTTAATAATTTCATTCAATTCTTCTTTATTTAGCTCTACAGTTTCAGGACGAAAATCTTTAATGGTGAGTTTTGTAACCTCTTCTTTATTATAGCCCAAAAGGTTTTGAGAAGCACGATTTTGATCTATAATCCTTAATTCGGTGGTATTGAAAATCACCAATGGAACCGGATTTGTTTCAAATAGCAGCCTGTACCTTTTTTCTGATTCTTCAATTTGTTGTTGAATCAGTACCCGCTCAGTAATATTTGTTTGACTTCCCCATGTTCTCAAAAGCTTGCCGTTTTCAATTATTCCCACCACATTATTCGAAATAAATAATGGGTTTCCATCCTTATCAATTTCTTTAGAAATATCGTTCATTATTCGGTATCCTGATTTGATAAATTTCCGTAAAAGCTCAATGTTTTTCGGATCGTTATCGCTGCCATGTAAAGTTACTTGGTCTTTCCCTTCTATATCACTGGCATTTTCGTAGCCATAGGTTTTGGCAAAGGCATCGTTACAAGTTCTAACAAATCCATCGTAGTATAGTTTTTTTATCTGCTCATCAATCGGGGTATCGATTGGCATGGGTTGCTTCATTTCAAAAAGATAAATGCCTTCGGTAGAATACTTTATAAAACTGCTGTATATTTCCACCAGGTTTTCCAATTCTAATTCAAGCTCTTTGTTTTCGGTAGAATCAATAATTGCACCCATTATTCTTAATGGCTTTCCCGTTTCATCCCGTTCGGCTATTTTGCCCCTGCTTTTTATCCATCGGTATTTACCATCAGTGCGCATCATACGGTACTCCGATTCGATAAATTTTCCGGCACTATTGTCTGGTTGTATAAAGGTTTTTGCTACTCGCTCTACATCATCAGGATGAACCAGGTTATGAATAAAGTCGATATTTACTTCACCGGTTTTAAAATCAACACCTAATATTTCTTTCCAGTGTTCGTTCAAAATCAGTTTGTTCAAATAGGGCCAGAATTCCCAAATACCTATCTCTCCACCATACATGGCAAGCTCAAGTGTTTTTTTGCTTTCGATTATTTTTTTTTCGCTTTTAATAAGTTTGTTTTTCAACTTTACCACTATTTTTATTTGTTGTCTCACTACGGTATAAATCAAAATAGTGGTTGCCAGTATAAAAAGCCACCCCTTGTAAGTGTGTAGTTGATGTTCAATTTTATGTGTCGGGGCAATATTGTGTGCAACTTTATCGGACAACAACACCCATATAAAACCAAATATAAAAAAGTAGATTGCCGTTTTTAAAGCCGGTTTACTGTATTCAGTAAGTTTCATAATAAAGATGAATAGAATTTATGATGCGATACTCAAAAACACTTTCACTAATTGTAAAAGTGCTAAAACGTTAACCTTTATGTAGTAAATTTTTAATCTGGTTGAGTTTCATCAGGGCTTCAATTGGAGTAAGAGTATTGATATCCGTGTTTAGAATGTCCTCTTTAATTTGCAAAAGCAGCGGATCATCGAGCTGAATAAAACTCAATTGAAAATCGTCTTGTTTTTTTCCGAGAGCTTTAAGGTTTTTATTGAGTTTGCCATTGCCATGAGATTGCTCCAGAGTTTGAAGGAGTTTTTTGGATCTTTCGATAACCTCACCGGGCATACCGGCCATTTTGGCCACATGAATTCCGAAACTATGCGCTGTTCCTCCGGGTACTAATTTTCGCAGAAAAATTACTTTGTTGCTGATTTCTTTTACAGACACATGGTAATTTTTAATTCTTTTCATGGATGAAGCCATCTCATTGAGCTCGTGATAATGGGTGGCAAAAAGTACTTTCGGCCTGAAAACAGGATGTTGGTGTAAATATTCTGCTATCGACCATGCAATGGAGATACCATCGTAGGTAGATGTTCCTCTTCCAATTTCATCCAGAATGATAAGACTACGGTTTGAAATGTTGTTAAGGATGCTGGCAGTTTCGTTCATCTCGACCATGAATGTGGATTCGCCCGAGGAGATATTATCAGAGGCCCCAACCCGCGTAAAAATTTTATCCACCATACCGATTTTTGCTGACTCTGCCGGAACGTAACTTCCCATCTGTGCCATAAGAACGATTAATGCAGTTTGCCGGAGCAATGCAGATTTCCCCGACATATTTGGCCCTGTAATTATTACGATCTGTTGTTTTTTAGTGTCTAAAAAAACATCGTTCGGAATATATTTTTCTCCGGGTTGCATCTGGCTTTCAATTACCGGATGGCGGCCTTTTTTAATTTCCAAATTATACGAGTCATCAATCTCCGGCCTCACATAATTATTTTGAATAGCCGTAAAAGCAAATGATTGCAGGCAGTCGAGCTGAGCAATAAGGTTGGCATCGAGCTGAATGGGTTTGATGTAATCTGCAGTGCTAAGCACCAGATCGTTGAAGAGGCGGGTTTCGATGCCAAGAATTTTTTCTTCGGCAGTTAGTATTTTCTCCTCATATTCTTTTAATTCAGCGGTTATGTATCGTTCTGAATTTACGAGCGTTTGCCGTCTCTCCCATTCTTCAGGCACTTTATCTTTATGTACATTTGTTACCTCCAGATAGTAACCAAACACATTGTTGAACGAAATTTTTAAGGAGGATATTCCGGTGGCCGCAATTTCGCGTTTTTTAATTTTATCTAAGTAATCTTTCCCGGAAAACAATAGTTTACGAAGCTCATCCAATTCATCCGAAAAACCATTACGCATTACGTTTCCCTTGTTTACAAATGCTGGTGGTTCCGGGTTTAACTCGTTTTCTATTTTATCTCTAATTAATTGACAGGGATTAAGCTGATCGGCTATGGTTTTTAAAGGGCCTGATTTGGAAATAGCACAACTTTCCTTTATTTTTTCTACTGCATACAAGCCCTTCATTACTTGTATCACTTCTCTGGGGTTTACCCTTCCAACGGCAACTTTAGAAATAAGACGTTCCAAATCGCCAATTGCTTTAATATTTTGATTTAGTATTTCTGCAATCTCCTGATTGCCGATAAGATATTCAACTACATTATGTCGTTCCTGAACGGTTTTTTTAATTTTTAAGGGCAGCGACACCCATTTTTTAATCATCCGCGATCCCATTGGGGAAATGGTATGATCGATTACATCGATAAGTGTGGCTGCATTTTCGTTTGAAGAGTAAAGCAATTCAAGGTTTCTGATGGTGAACTTATCGAGCCAAACATACTTATCCTCTTCAATTCTTGATATTTTACAAATATGACTTATCTGATGATGATGTGTTTCGGCAAGATAGTGAAGGGCAGCCCCGGCGGCAATTGTGCCATTGGTAATCTCTTCTATACCAAAACC
>JAOZRY010000341.1 GCA_029939965.1 Bacteroidales bacterium
CAGCGGGCACAAGGCAACTACAAACGGAAAGCCCGAAGCCGCCCAAAAAAAAACTGTCTTCAAAATCTAAATTAGATGGTTGAAGGTAGACGTTAGAATGTTGATGGTAGATGGTAGAAGATGGATGTTAGAAATTCAATTGATCAATCTCTATTCCGGCTTGTCCAGATTAGGATTAAGAGCCCAAGATATCAAAGGCATCTTTTGCAATCATCAATTCTTCGTTGGTAGGAATAACGAGTACTTTGGTTTTGGATTCGGATTTTGAGAGGATCACCTCCCTGCCACGTAAACCTTTATTTAATTTAAAATCGAAATCAACGCCCAAAAACTCAAGTCCGTCAATAATGTTGGCTCTGGTTACCGGGTCGTTTTCACCAATTCCACCGGTAAAAATAATAATATCGACACCTCCCATGGCTGCGGCATAAGCACCTATGTATTTTTTAACACGGTATGCATACATTTTATAGGCAACCTCAGCACGATGATGACCCTTTTGGGCAGCAATTTCAACATCGCGCATATCGGAAGATACGCCTGAAACACCCAACATTCCGCTGAATTTGTTTACGAGAGTGTTAGCATTTTTTACATTAAGGTCTTCGATATTCATAATGTGAAACAAAGCTCCCACATCAAGATCGCCACAACGAGTACCCATCATTACACCTTCAATTGGTGTCATACCCATCGATGTATCTACCGACTCACCATTGAGAATAGCTGTAATGGAAGCGCCGTTTCCGAGATGGCAGGTGATAATTTTTTTGGTTAAAATATCCTGATCAAGAACTTCGCACGCCCTGGCAGAAACATATTTATGGCTTGTTCCATGAAAACCATAACGACGTATTTTATGCTTTTCGTAAAGCGAGTAAGGTATTCCGTACAAAAATGAGTGCTCAGGCATGGTTTGATGGAAGGCAGTATCGAACACACCGGCCTGTGCAATTCCGGGCAACAACTGTTGCATAGCGTATATCCCTTTTAGGTTTGGTGGATTGTGCAATGGAGCCAGATCGGAAGCTTTCTCCAATACATCAATTACTTCATCGGTAATTGCAACACTTCCACAAAACTCTTCGGCACCATGAACTACACGATGGCCAACAGCTTCAATTTCATCCAGCATTTTGAGCGAGCCATAATCCTTATCTATTAAAATCCCCAACAAATATTCGATACCTGCCTGGTGATCCAGGATTTCTCCCTCCACTTTAAGTTCCTTGCCATCGTTGCGTTTATGTTTTATGCAAGCACCTTTAAGACCTATTTTATCTACCAGCCCTTTGGCAATCACCTCTTCTGCCGGCATATTAAAAAGTTGATACTTTATGGATGAACTTCCGCAATTTAAAACGATAACTTTCATTTTGAATAAAATTTTCTGGTTAAAAAATAATGTTTTGGCTATGCTAAGGGATTGTAACAGTGGGTTTATATTTGCCCTTCGTGTAAATCCCAAATTGGAAAGCACATTTCATAATCGTTCCAAATAATATCTCCATATTCAATTGAATATGACTTAAATAATTTTTTATCTTGATATTTTTTTGTCATTGGGTTTTTAGCTTTTCTTAGAAATTCGCCAAAATCAATAGTCCTCTCGATACCATCGGAAAATTGAAAATTAATTCTATATTCTCCCAAATAATCTGCTTTTTGAATTGATACTATCATTGTCCTATATTTTTTTTGTTATTCTTTCTGCAGCAATTTCCTTATTAAAAACAAAAAAGTCAACCCATTTCCGAACAATAATTGTTCGGGTTAATAAACTATTTTCCTTAACGCCCTGTAACAATTGATATACTACCGCCCCAATGTTCGCACTCCACCGGTTTTTGGCTTTTTTACACCATCTTTCCAATAATAAAACCCTTCGCCAACATTTAGCCCAAGCATTTTTGCACGAATCATACGTTTAATAATAGCACTGGGTTTGTATTTCAAATCGCCCTGCTCGTGATACAAATTTTGCATCCATTTATGAATTTTATCCACACCAAATTTATCAGCCATCTCAAATGGCCCAAATTCAAAACCTGTTGCCTCTTTCATCACTTCGTCAATGTTGCTCACTGTTGCAACACCTTCCATAAGAATGCTGCATGCCTCATTAATCATTGTTGCAATCATTCTTGTACTAATATTTCCGGGCGATTCGCTGCAATCAATGACCTTCTTCCCGATCATTTTCGAAAACTTTTTCACCAAATCATAAGCTTCATCATTAGTATTGGCGTGCCTAACAACCTCCACAATATTGATTTTACTTACCGGACTAATAAAATGCATCCCCAATGCTCTTTCGGGAAATTCTAACGCTGAAGCAAGATCAGAAATCATAAGTGTAGCAGTGTTGGATGTAATTACAGTTTCCTTTTTCACCACCTTCTCCACTTTACGAAACACCTCCATACGTTCGTCAAGACTGGTTCCCTGTTTTTTTGAATGGATGGTCTCGATAATAATGTTACAGCCTTTCAACTTTCCATAATCAGTATATCCTTTAATGCGCGAAAGCACAAGCTTCTTCTCGCTACCTGTCATACCCCATTTCTGAATTCGGCTTTCCAATTCAGCATCCATGCGCTGTTTAATCTGCTTTATACGCTTGTCGTTCAGGTCGATAAAAACCACTTCAATTCCCTTCTGACTAACTTGTAAAGCAATTTCCTGCCCAACTGAACCACAACCAATAAGTCCTACTTTTTGAAGTACACCCATAGGTTGAAGGTTTTTGCTCAAACTGAACCGATCAAGTTGTTCTGACATAAGATGATTATTAATTTTTGATTTTCAAATTAAAAAAAACTGGTACTTGCAAAAATTGCGGCGCAAAAGTAATTAAGATATTCACTGGTTGTGGATATGTCATTATTTATACACAGTTTAAATTTGTTGTTTTGCAAATAAAAAAAATCATATCCTTAACAAATACCTTCCGTATAAGTACCAGAAAATCAATTAGTAACAATTGTGTGAAGTTTTGTAAGAAAAATGTTTTCGAGCAAGCAAAAGGTTTGCCAATCATTTGAAGTCATATTTGAGGTGGTTAAGCTTTCTGAAATAAAAAAATATTATATTTTTGCGCTCAAATTTATTAATTGTTAATAACATAACAACATAAATACTTAATTATCAGCTATGAAGAATGTATTAATTGCAGTTTTGTTTTTTATCACCACAATTTCTATTTCTATCGCTCAGGAAGAAACGAAGCTCAAGGTGAAATTTAGTGGGTTCGTAAAAACCGATATCTTTTGGGATTCCAGACAAACCGTTTCAGTTCGTGAAGGTCATTTCTTTCTTTATCCAAAAAACGAAGATTTGGATGTAAATGGGGATGACATCAACGCAAAATCAAATTTCAACATGTTGAGTGTTCAAACCAGACTGAGGGCATTAGCCACCGGGCCTGATGTGTTGGGAGCAAAAACATCAGCTTTTGTTGAGGGTGCATTTTTTGGTGCCATCAACTCGGATGTGAATACTTTTAGATTGCGACATGCATTTGTAAAACTGGCCTGGACAAAAACCCAACTTCTGGTAGGCCAATATTGGCATCCAATGTTCAACACCAAATGCTACCCCGGCACAGTTTCGTTTAACACAGGTACACCGTTTCAGCCTTTCTCAAGAAACCCGCAAGTACGACTTACAAAAATATTCGGTGATTTTAACCTAACACTTACGGCTCTGTCCCAAAGAGATTTTGCAAGTGGCGGACCCTTAGGTGGAAATTCAATATATTTAAGGAATACAGGATACCCTGCTTTTAACTTACGATTTGAATACAGTAAAATTGATAAAGATAATGGTACAGAATTTTTGATTGGTGTTAGCGGCAACTACAAAGCCCTTACCCCAAGGCTGGTAACAGACAAGGATTACAAAACCGACACTAAGATTAGTAGCACTTCCATTACAGGATTTGTTAAATTTAAGAACGAAGATATTACTATAAAAACAAATGGCTTTTATGGTGGCGATGCTTACAATCTTACAATGCTTGGAGGTTATGCTGTTGAAAACATGACTGATACAACTACCGGTATGGTTGATTACACACCTATAAACACGATGTCGGTATGGGCCGACATTCATACAAATGGTAAAAAATGGCAATTCGGATTATTTACCGGATATTCAAAAAATCTTGGTTCGGATAATGATATTGAAGGCAAATACTACTCACGAGGTGGGAATATTGATCATCTGTACCGTATATCCCCACGTGTGATTTTTAACGCAGGCAAATTCCGTATTGCACCCGAAATAGAATATACAGTTGCAGGGTATGGAAATACGCAAGTTAATGGAACTGTAGAGGATGCCAAAGAAATCGGGAACGTAAGGGTTTTACTTGGGGTATATTATTTCTTTTAAACATAACTAAACACATTAGCTTAATCATTAATAAATTAAACAAATAAATTATGACTAACAAGATTACAAACCTGGCCGAATATTACGAAAAGTACCAGGAAAGTGTAGCTAACCCGGAGGGCTTCTGGGCCAAGATAGCTGAGAGCCATTATTGGCAGAAGAAATGGGATAACGTATTGGATTGGCATT
>JAOZRY010000342.1 GCA_029939965.1 Bacteroidales bacterium
AAAGCGGGAAATTGACAACAAAATATTTAAACAACATGTTGGTTAGTTTTCAAAAATAAGAGCCTACTGCGAATTTAGTGGAACATACAAAAATGGTTCAATGCAATAATGTAAACAATATCCTAAATGAAAAATAAAATAATATTTTGCATAATCTATTTAACATCATAGACTTAACTATTGAGGAATATTTTAGCATTTAAGTTCCGTATGTACGGGATCACATTTCATCATTGTAAACAAACTTATTAACAGAACAACAGAATCATTGTTTACCACCAAAATGGTAGTAGAATATGTTTTTTTATTAGTTTTGCCATTCTAAAACAAGCACGATATGAATACATTCAACTTACTAATGTTTACGTTTGGCCCTATGGAAATCATCATCATTCTGGTGATTATTCTTTTACTTTTCGGTGGAAAAAAAATTCCGGAACTTATGAAAGGTATGGGCAAGGGAATCAAGGAATTTAAAAAAGGCGTAAGCGAAGATGATGATAAAAATAATAATTCTGAAAAGAAATAATTAGTCTCTGCAAGAAAACTCCATATTTCAGGAAGTGGGTGTCAGAAATCGTTGAGATCGAGGCGGACGAAGTGTTGAAAATCAAGGAGTTTACTTTTGTAAATGACTGTTTTCAACACAAGCCCAACGAAGATATCAGCGTTTTCTGGCGCACACTAATTACTTTTTTCATCTTTGATAAATACCAAAGGCTGTAATTTTTTTATGGCTTTTCCTACCGTAGGCACTTTATCGAAAATCAGCCGCAATTTACTTGTTGTTTGGTGCATTTTGAAAGCAACAGGGTTTTTCTTCATGTAGTCGAGGATATGCGAAAATGCTGTGGATTGGTAGTATGTCGAATCTTCGTCTCCAACAAAATAACCAATTAGTTTTCCGTTTTTGAGTGCAAGTTTTTCAAACCCGATTTTTTTGGCTATCCACCTCAATCTTATTGTGTTAAAAAGTGAGTGTACTTCCATGGGGATTTCACCAAACCGATCTGTCATACGTTTCTCAAATGCGCTAAGGCCATCTTCTGTTTCAATATTGTCGAGCTCTTTATAAAGGCTCAAACGCTCGGTGGTAATAGAAATATAATTTTTTGGAATTAAAATTTGTAAGTCAGTTTCTATTTGGCAATCCAAAACAAAAGATTTTTCCGGCGCATCTTTAAACACATCTTTAAACTCTTTTTCGCGCAACTCAAGCATGGCCTCATCAAGTATTTTATGATACATCTCGTAGCCAATATCCGAAATAAAACCACTTTGCTCACCACCCAGCAAATTTCCTGCACCACGTATATCCAGATCGCGCATAGCAATATTGAATCCGCTGCCCAGGTTAGAAAACTCTTCGATGGCTTGTAAGCGCTTTCGTGCTTCGGGTGTTAAAGTAGAAAGAGGTGGCGAAAGCAGATAGCAAAAAGCTTTTTTATTTGCCCGCCCAACTCTGCCGCGCAATTGATGCAATCCACTCAATCCAAAATTCTGTGCATTGTTAATAATAATGGTGTTGGCATTGGGAATATCAAGGCCATTTTCGATGATGGTAGTTGCAATCAGAACATCAAATTCGCCCTCAATAAAATCGAGCATTACCTTTTCTAATTTAGAACCTTCCATCTGCCCGTGGCCAATTCCTATTGTTACACCCGGACAAAATTTCCTTATCATATCGGCAACATCATTAATATTCTGCACCCTGTTGTGGACAAAGAAAACCTGTCCGTTTCTGGAAACCTCGTAGTTTATGGCGTTACTAATAATTTCTTCACTAAATCCATGCAGTTCGGTTTGTATCGGGATACGATTTGGTGGTGGTGTGTTAATAACCGAAAGGTCGCGTGCACCCATCAACGAAAACTGGAGCGTTCGTGGAATTGGTGTAGCAGTAAGTGTTAAAGTGTCGATGTTCACCTTGAATTGCTTTAGCTTTTCTTTTACCGAAACTCCAAATTTCTGCTCCTCATCAATAATTAAAAGTCCGATGTCGTTAAACTGAAATTCTTTGCCAATAAGTTTATGTGTGCCAATTAATATATCAACACTGCCATTCTCCAGCCCTTTTACAATTTTGGCAATCTCCTTTCGCGATTTAAAACGGTTTATGTACTCTATGTTTACCGGAAAATCTTTAAGTCGTTTTTTAAATGTTTTGTAATGCTGCAAGGCCAGTATTGTTGTTGGAACAAGTATAGCTACTTGTTTGCTGTCGGTAACGGCTTTAAATGCAACTCTAATGGCAATTTCAGTTTTCCCAAAACCCACATCCCCACAAACCAACCTGTCCATGGGATATTCTTTTTCCATATCTGCTTTTGAATCCTGAGTAACTTTAAACTGATCGGGGGTGTCCTCATAAATAAATGATGCCTCCAGCTCATGTTGCAAATACGAATCGGGAGTATAGGCAAATCCCTTTGCAGTTTTGCGGGCGGCATAAAGCTTTATAAGCTCTTTGGCAATATCTTTAACTTTCTTCTTCGTGCGCTCTTTTAACCTTGCCCAGTTGTTGGTTCCCAATTTATTTAGTTTGGGAGGTATGCCTTCTTTACCTACAAACTTAGCTATTCGGTGCAACGAGTGGATGCTTACATACAACAAATCACCATTATCATAAACAAGCCTGATGGCTTCCTGTTGCTTACCATTATTATCAACCGACTCTAACCCATCAAAGCGCCCTACGCCATGATCGATGTGGGTAACATAATCGCCGGGCTGCAAATTATATATTTCCTTTAGAGTAATAGCCTCTTTGCCTTTAATACTTTCGCGCAGATGAAAACGATGGTAACGATCAAAAATCTGATGATCGGTAAAACACGCGATTTTTAGTTTATTGTCCGAAAAACCTTCATGTATCGGCAACGATACCGTTTCGTATTCCAGATTGTGCTGTACATTCTCTTTTCTAATGGCATCATCAAGTATAACTTGTAGGCGATCAGCCTGTTTGGGGTTGCTGGCAAAAATTATATTATCAAATCCGGATATTGAATTTTTATTTAGGTTAGCAATAAGCAGATCAAAATTTTTATTGAACGAAGGTTGAGGTAATATATCAAAAACAAAAGTTGAAGTTGCATCCAGCATTTTATGGTTTCCAAACTCAACGGTTGGAAAATTCAAAACCTCCTGAAAAAACACTTCACCCGAAATAAATTGCTTTTCAGGGTTAATTGTTCCTTTATCGTTGGCAAGTAGTTTATATGCACTAATAGCCTTTGTAAGCTCCCTGCTCATCATATCTATTGTTAGAGCAACATCATCGAACCAAAAAACAGAATTATCCGGAATGAAAGACATAAATGAAACTTTCTGCGTAACCCTTTCCTGATTCTGGAGATCGGGCAGGATAGAAATTCTGTTGAGGATGGTTAGCGACAACTGATTGCCAGCTTCAAAAGTACGGATTGATTCCACCTCATCATCAAAAAATTCGATTCGGTATGGATAATCACTCGAAAATGAAAAAATATCAAGAATACCTCCACGAACAGCAAATTGACCAGGTTCAACCACAAAATCAACCAATTCAAAATTCAAATCGGTCATGGCCTCATTCATAAAATCTAACGAAAGTTTGTCACCTTTTTTTACAATGAGCGTGTTTTTTGCAACTGTATTTCTATCAACCACCTTTTCGGCAAGTGCTTCCGGATATGTAACAACAGCAAACCCACGACGGCGGCCATGGAGTTTACTCAATACCTCCGATCGAAGCAATACATTGGAACTATTTATCCGTTCGGTTTCGTAAGGCCTTTTATAGGATGTAGGGAAGAACAACACTTTCCGTTTACTATATTCCAAATCCCTTTCCCTGAAAATACTTTCGAGATCGTTGTGAAAATATGCTGCCGATTCTTTGTCGGGAAGAACAAAAATCTGGTTTCCTTTTAGCATTTGCACCACGGTAGCAGCTAAAAATGCTCGCATCGATCCTTTGTTGCCAGCCACATGAATGCGCTCAGTAGCCCCGTGCTGCAATTTATTAAGCATTTCCCTCACTTCGGGAGTGCCCGCATATTTATTAATAATTCCTTCTGTATTCACTTTTATTTTCGAATTTCCGGATGCAAAAGTAGGTTTTTGATGTTAAATTGAAAATGGAAATATAAAATTCGAATTTAGAAATTTACTACATCTCACATATTTCGGGTTAACAAATAAATAAATACCGGATTTTTAAGAAAGAGTTTTTGGGCGGCTACAGGCTTTCCGTTTGTAGTTACTTCGTGCCCGCTGTATTTTTGTAAGCCGTACGTGGGCTTCCTTCGTCAGCCTACGCCGGCCAACAAAAATATCAGCGGCCACTTCAGTAAGCTACCACTCCAATCCCTGCCGCAGTATTACCATTCTAATGGTAAATAATGATTCTATTGTTCTGTTATTAATTTAATTATAATGATGAAAGGCGATAAGGATTTCAGCATCACCCAAAAACATTACCAGGCGTTTACAAAAATCGTTACCACATCAATTAGTTTGGTTGTCCGACCTCAATAACAGGCATTAGAATGGCATTTAATAAATTCAGCAAAAAAAGCTGGATATTATGTCAAAAA
>JAOZRY010001049.1 GCA_029939965.1 Bacteroidales bacterium
CAAATGACGTGCGAAGCACTAATCACGCGAAGCGCAAATCCCTACTTTCATACATACTTTCCTATTATTTCCATTAGCTTATTCTTTTTTATTGGTTTCGAAATATAATCGTCGCAGCCTGCTTCGAGTGCTTTTTCGCGGTCGCCGAGAATGGCATAAGCTGTTTGGGCTATTATTGGCAAACCGGGTTTAAATTTCTTTATCTCCCTCGTGGTTTCATATCCATTCATTATTGGCATATTAATATCCATAAGTATTAAGTCGATGTGGGGGTTGTCGTGGCAATATCTTATAGCCGTATTGCCGGTTTTTGCCCAAATCGAATTAATACCTAAATTTTTAAGTACAATCTTTAATAAATAAAAACTCGGTTCGTCATCTTCAACAATCAAAACCGTTTTGTTTTCGAGTTGGTTTTTCTTTTCGGTGTGTGTTGCCGGTTTTGTAATTGTACCGGTTTGGTTTGTGGCCTCAGTAATTTCGTGCCCGCGAAAAGGTATGGTAAAATAAAAGATACTGCCCTTCCCATTTTCCGATTCAAGCCAGATTTTGCCTCCGAGAAGTTCGGTTAGTTTTTTGGAGATCGACAAGCCTATCCCAATTCCTCCGTAGATTCTGGTGTGCGAATCTTCTACCTGTCTGAAAACATCAAAAATAACCGTTTGCATCTCTTTTGAAATGCCAATACCTGTGTCTTCGACATAAAATTTTATTATAGGTTTACGTTTATCAGTTTCAATGCTATAGCCAAATTTTATGTATCCATGGTGGGTAAACTTCAACGCATTTTTCAAAAGGTTAATGAGTATTTGTTTAATTTTCGATGGATCGGTTTTGATAATGAAGTCCACTCCTTTTTTAGGAAAAATAAGATTTAGTGCAATATTGTCTTTTCCAATTTTTCGTTGTTCGGCTTTAATTATCCCATTCACATCTTTCAGTATGGTATGCAGGCTCTCTTTCTTTGTGTTAATTTTTGTTTCACCCGATTCGATTAAGGTAATATCGAAAATGTCTTCTACAATACTTAATAAATGCTGTCCACTTGAATTGATGGTTTTAGCATAGCCAAGTGTTTCTTCAACAGGCGAATCTGCGCTAATAAGATCAGAAAATCCGATAACAGCATTTAGCGGTGTGCGCAATTCGTGCGACATGGTTGCCAGAAAAGCCGATTTTAACCGGTCTGATTCGGTGGCTTTTACCAGGGCTTTGATTAAATCTTGTTCGGTGTGTTTTCGTTCGGTAATGTCCTCAGCAACTTTTAAATAATTGATAATTTTACCTT
>JAOZRY010000343.1 GCA_029939965.1 Bacteroidales bacterium
ATATTGTATGTTTTATTTTTAGAAGATAGATGTTAGAAGATAGAAGGTAGATGTTGGAAGATAGATGTTAGAAGGTAGATTTTAGAAGAGAGATGTTAGATTTTCTTTCTACCTTCTATCCTCTACTCTCTTCGTTCTACCCTCTTATTTTATAAATACTTTTTCAGTTTATTTTCTTAATTTAGTTTGTATAGCCACCCCGTGAATCGCTCACGCATTTGTTTCTCTGTTTTGAAAACTTGCACAATGTTCAAAAAAATTCACGGGGTGGCTTCTACTTTACTTCACAAAAATCTTTTTACTTACCAAAGCCTTCTGTGTTTGAATGCTCATAATATAAATCCCTGTTGGTTGATTCAAACTGAATTACTGTATGATACTTTCACCCAGCCTTTAACAATTTAGCATACACCTGCTTGGTTCACTAAATTCATCAGCATAATTCATCCATTTCCATTGCTTGTTTTTTTAGTAATCTAAGCCATTAAAATCATTTATACACATCGCGAAGGGTTCTTTGTTTGATTTTTTTGTACTTTGCACACCAAACTTCGTTCAATTCAAAAACAACACTTTTCCTAATGTCATTTTATCAAAACTCAGTTCTAAATAAACACCTGAAAACTCAGGATAATCAAGCTGTTGAGTCTGCCTATGAGAAATTTACGGCTTATTTTCACAATACTGAAATTCAGAAAAATATCCGGGAAGCTAAGGAGGAACAATTTCAGGAAGGTTTTTTAAGAGAATTGTTTGTGAATGTTTTGGGATATACCCTGAATCCGCAAGCCAATTACAATTTAACCACCGAATTGAAAAACGAAAGAGGAGCCAAAAAAGCTGATGGTGCAATTTTACAGGATGGCAAAGCACTGGGGATGATAGAGCTAAAAGGAACCAACACCAAGAATCTGGATAAAATTAACGAACAAGCTTTTAACTATAAAAACAATCAATCGGGATGTGTTTATGTTATCACCTCCAATTTCGAGAAGCTGCGTTTTTTTATTCACCATTCTGTGGAGCACATCGAATTCAATCTTTTTAAGCTCACAAAAAATGAATTTCGTTTGTTATGGCTTTGCCTTTCGGCCGAGAACCTGCTAACCGGGATTCCGTTGAGTGTTAAAAAGGAAAGTTTGCACGAGGAAGATAAAGTTACCAAACAGTTGTATAAAGATTATGCTGCCTTCCGGACTGACATGTGGCAAAATATGGTGAAGAACAATCCGGAACAAAACAAGCTTCTGTTGTTTAAAAAAACCCAAAAGTTGCTCGACCGATTTTTGTTTGTCTTTTTTGCGGAAGACAGCGGATTGTTGCCACCCAATTCCATTTCGCGCGTTGTTTCGCGCTGGAAAATATTGCAGGATGAAGATGCGTATAAACCATTGTACGGGATTTTTAAGCAATATTTCGGATATATTAACACAGGTAGAAAAGGTAAAAATACAGTTGATGATATATTTGCATACAATGGAGGTTTGTTTATCCCCGACGATTTGCTCAATACCATTTTTTTAGATGATGATATGCTTTACCCGCATGTGATGAAGATGACTAATTACGACTTTCAGAGTGAGGTGGATGTAAATATTCTGGGGCATATTTTTGAAAACAGCCTCAGCGAAATCGAAAATATTACTGCCGAACTGGAGGGGCAGGAGCTTGATAAAAGCAAGAGCAAACGAAAAAAAGACGGGGTTTTTTATACCCCAAAATATATTACCAAATACATTGTCGAAAATACAGTAGGCCAACTTTGCCAGAACAAGAAAACCGATTTGGACATTGTAGATGAACAATATGCCCGGGGGCGGCGAAACAGGAAAAAGGAAACTGTTAAACGGCTTGACCAAAATCTTGCTTCTTACCGCAATTGGCTGCTCCAACTTACAATTTGCGATCCGGCCTGTGGCAGCGGGGCGTTTCTGAACCAGGCTCTTGAGTTCCTTATTGCCGAGCATGCATATATTGACGAGTTGCAGGCCCAACTGCTTGAGGCCAGCATTGTGTTTCAGGATGTGAGCAACCATATTTTGGAGGAGAATATTTATGGTGTGGATATAAACCAGGAAAGTGTTGACATTGCCAAGCTTTCGCTGTGGTTGCGCACGGCGCAAAGAGGCCGCAAACTCATTACCCTGAACAACAACCTGAAGTGTGGAAACTCCCTGATATCCGACCCGGCAGTGGCAGGCGAAAAAGCTTTTGACTGGCAAAAAGAGTTTCCGGCAGTTTTTAAAAATGGTGGCTTTGATGTGGTAATCGGGAATCCGCCGTATGTGCAGCTCCAAAAAATGGGGGAAATGAGCGATGTTTTTGAAAGTTGTGGCTATGAAACTTTTCATAAGGGAGCCGACCTGTACTGCATTTTTACAGAGCGTGCTTATACATTGCTTAAGAATAATGGCATGCAATCGTTTATTATGCCAAACAAATGGATGCTGGTAGAGTATGGTAAGCCATTGCGTAAATTTTTGTCGAATACCGGTTTAAGGCAGGTATTAAACTTTGGTGATGTGCAATTTTTTGAGGAAGCAACAACATACATTTGTATTTTTGTTACCCAAAAAGGGAAGCCAAATGAAACTGTGGAGGTGCTTTCGTTAAACCGCAAAACCTATCGGGGCGATTTTTTAACAGAAGTGAAAGCAAATTTATATGATTATCCCGCTAATAAATTTGGAGATAAAAAATGGAGTATTCGGCCATACAACGATTCCATTAAGTTGGAGCAAATGACCGTGAACAGCATCGAATTAATGGATTTGCCAATTTCTATTTTTAGAGGAGTGCTCACAGGCTATAACGATGCTTTTTTTATTGATGAAGATACGAAGAACTCACTGATTGAAAAAGACCCAAAAAGTGCAGAAATCATAAAACCCATGATCAGGGGCAGGGATATTTCGCCTTATGAAATTACAAATTTCGAATATTTAATAAGTACATTTCCATCCCTAAAACTAAATATTGAAAAATATCCGGCCATCAAAGCACATTTGCTTTCTTTTGGTTTCGACCGATTGAAACAAAGCGGAGACAAAGGTTCGCGAAAAAAGACAAAAAGTGAGTGGTTCGAAACGCAGGATAGTATCAGCTACCACGAAGCCTTTAACAAACCCAAGATCATTTATCCCAACATGACTTCTGTATTTCCGTTTGTTTATGATGATGAGGGTTTTTATGGTAACGATAAAAGTTTTATACTAACGGCAAATGATGATTCTGTTTCCCTGCTTTTTTTGACTGCCCTATTTAATTCATCGCTGGCAAAACTCTGGATTTGGTATAACTGTCCGGAGTTATTAGGGGGCACCCGTGAAATTCGCAAAGTGTATTTTGAGCATTTTCCGGTACCGAAAGCTAGCTTGGAACAAACCAATATACTGGAGCAATATGCTGGTAAAAGAAGCGAACTAACCAAAAATATTCAAGTGCTAAGTTCCAGATTCATCCGCACTATCCAGCGGAAATTTAATATCGAAAAAATGTCGGTTAAACTGCAGCAATGGTATTTATTGTCGTATGCAGAATTTATAAAAGAACTACGCAAAAAGAAAGTGAAGTTGAGCCTCACTGAAGAAGCGGAATGGGAAGATTATTTTAATCAGGAAGTAAAAAAGGCACAAGGCCAAAAATCGGAAATTGAAAATACAGATAAAAAAATAAACCAAATGGTTTACAAACTATATGATTTGCCAAACGAATAAATTAAATTTGAGAAAAGAACGTAACAATGAAATCTGAACAAAAAATATTGCACCTGACTTTAAAGAAGGAATATTTCGATCAAATCCTTGCCGGCGAAAAAACCATGGAATACAGGGATTACAAACCCTTTTGGGAAAAACGACTAATGCAAAGCGATGGCAGTTTTAAGCCTTACGATTTGATTTTTTTCAAAAATGGATATCATAAAAATGCGCCAACAATGTTGGTTGAGTTCAAAGGAATTCGCATTATTAATGATTATGGTTCTAAATGTTTTGAAATCGCCCTGGGAAGTATTATTAAAAAACATACAGGCAAATAATACGATTCATAAAAATTTGCAGGCAAATAGGGAGTATGAATTTTCAGCCCGTTCAGCCATGCACCGTGTATCGTCCATGAAATTGTTTCTCTATATTGAAATTTTCGGAAGTTAATCGATAAAATTAATGGTGTAACTACCTGATCAATTCGCCAGTTTCCTTTTCATGACCCACCTTACGGCGAGGTGATAAGTCATAAATCTTTTTTCCGCCATAAGCTAAGCCGAGTGTCAATAAAATTGCTACGCCGCTGCCAATAGGTGCGCCGCCGCCTACGGGTATGTTGTTGCCATTAGGTGGGTTTGAAGTGCCTCCGCCATTATTGTTTGGTGGGGGAGGCGTTTGCGCCGAAAGTGCACTTATTGCGAAAACGAAGATTGCTGTTGTGATGATTCTTTTTAAATTTTTCATGATATTGTTTGTTTTTAGATGTTGGAAGATAGATGTTGGAAGATAGATGTTAGAAGATAGATGTTAGAAGATAGATGTTGGAAGATAGATGTTAGAAGATAGATGTTAGATGTTAGAAGATAGATT
>JAOZRY010001050.1 GCA_029939965.1 Bacteroidales bacterium
TGGTCCGACACATTAAAAACCATTTATTTGGAAGAACCTGTTTTGGATGTTTGTGCCAATTCCATTTCGCTTCAATGGACGAAATATGATAATATGGTGAATCAGCTTGATGGATATCAAATCCTGCTTTCTGAAAATAACGGCTCTTATAGTGAGCTGATTATAGTATCAGCTTCTCAAACTAATTTCGTCCACAACAATCTTTCGCCCAATATTCTTTACTCTTACAAAATCAGGGCATTTAACGAAGATGGCACCCGTACTTCAACTTCGTGCGAGAAATCGGTGCTATCGAGAACCTATAATAAACCCACTTATGCACATATTCGTTATGCTACCGTCCAAAACAACGAACACATCAAACTTGAATGGGTAACTGATGATGCCCCGATTTCGAAATTTGAAGTAATGCGATCGGAGAATGGTTTCAATTACACAGTTGTTCAAACAATTGAAGATATGACATCTTACAAGCCTGCAACGGTATTTATAGATAATGAAGCTGATTTTAAAGCAATGAGTTATCAGTATAAAATTAGTGTTTGCGATAGTTGTGGCAACGATCTTTTTGAATCGGGCAACATTGCAAAAACGATTCTTCTCACCGGCGAATCAGGGTATGTGGGATTTCTGAACTCCCTCGAATGGAATAATTATGAAGGATGGGATTTGGGGATTTCGCATAATTACGTTTACCGCAAAATTAATGACACACCCAATCCATCAGGATTTCTGGCTGAACTTTCGGGAAATGAAACTTCATATAATGACGATGTAACCGGACATGGTAATACCGAAGGTAGCTTTACTTATTATATTGAGGCTACCGAAAATGATGGTGATAATGGCATTGAAGATTTTCCCGATATAAGCACATCCAACCAAATAACCATTAATCAGGAAACCCGTATCCTTATACCAAATGCATTTATTCCGGGAGGCTCCCCACCCGACAATGAATTTAAACCCATTGTATCGTTTATTGAGCAAGACTACTACAAAATGTTGATTTTTAATAAACTGGGGCAGCAGTTATTTGTGAGCAATGAAATTAGCACCGGCTGGGATGGTAGCTACAATGGTAATTATGTACCTGCCGGAACTTATGTATATCTTATCAAGTTTCAAAATGCCAGGGGCGAAGCTGACGAAACACGGGGAACTGTAACTGTGGTTAGATAGTTAGTGTGTGTCTCTAATGTCCCCCTAACTTCGTTATGCTTGTGCTGAAAACAAACATTTACTAAAAGTAAACTTATTGTTATTCAGCACTTCACAAGCCTC
>JAOZRY010001051.1 GCA_029939965.1 Bacteroidales bacterium
GGTTTTAAAGACGAGCGTAACGAAGAAATCGGACATTATGGACAAACACTAATTACGAAATTTTTATGAATTAATCAGGCTAATATTATGTTGCCAATTGCGTTTTGGAAGTAATTCAGTAAATTTGGCCTCTCAAAAAGAAATAATATCGTGGAATATTCAATAGACAAAAACAGATTACAAGAATTTGGTTCGCTCGAATTTGTGGCCAGGCAGGTTGTTGAAGGATTTATTACAGGTTTGCACAAAAGTCCGTTTCATGGCTTTTCGGTCGAATTTGCCGAGCACAGACTTTACAATACCGGCGAATCAATAAAACACATCGACTGGAAATTGTTTGGGCGTACTGATAAACTATTTGTAAAACGCTACGAAGAGGAAACTAACCTGAGGTGTCAGATTATTATTGATAACTCCTCGTCGATGTATTTTCCCCGAAAAGAGAAGCTGTCCATCGAAAACCCCAACAAAATTATTTTCTCGATTTATGCCGCAGCAGCTTTGATGGGTTTACTCAAAAAACAGCGCGATGCTGTTGGTATTTCCCTATTTTCTGATAATGTAGATTTGCACACCAGGGCACGCTCCACATCGGCTCACATAAATTACTTGTATGCCGAACTCGAAAAACTCATCAAACCTATTGGTGAAGATGTGTATAAAAAAACCTTTGCAGCAGATTCGTTACACGAAATTTCCGATAACATTCATAAACGGTCGCTTGTAATTATTTTTTCGGATATGTTCGAAAGCAATGCCAAAACCGAAGATTTGTTTTCGGCTTTGCAGCACTTGCGCCACAACAAGCACGAAGTAATACTTTTTCATGTGGTGGATAAATCCAAAGAAATTGATTTCGATTTCGATAACCGACCCTATAAATTTATAGATATGGAGAGTGGACAAGAGCTCAAAATTCATCCCCACGAGGTTAGAGAACGTTACATTAAGTCGGTAAAAAGTTTTAAAAAGGAACTGGAACTCCGCTGCGGACAGTATCGCATCGACTTTGTAGAAGCCGACATAAACAAAGGCTTCCGCCAGATATTACTGCCCTATTTGCTCAAAAGAGAAAAGTTGTATTAGATGTAAGATTTAATTTCTTTATTCCCGCTAACCAACGATTCTACGGGAATCCCTAAATATCTATTCAATAAGGTTATCATTCTCAGGGTTAATGGCCTTTTACCATTTAATACTTCCGATACCCTTGTTTTTCCACCAAATAAAGGTGCAATATCTGTTTGTTTAATGTTCATTTGTTCCATCCTGAACTTAATAGC
>JAOZRY010001052.1 GCA_029939965.1 Bacteroidales bacterium
ACCCCGTTAAATAGATTTCTAAATGTTGTTTTAATTTAACGGGGTAAACTAATTTTCGCACTTTATGAAAGATGTCGTTTTTTTTATAAAAATCTATCAGTAATGGGTTTATTCGAATATTATGATTCGTTCAGGAATTGATAAAGCAGTATCGTAATACAATTTTGTATTTTCTTTTCAAATCCGCTAATAAAGCATAATAAATTCATAAAAAATCCTTTAGTTTGCCAATGTTTATGATTTTAATTATCAAAACAACAATCGATTTGATATTCAAATTGATTACATATTTATTAACTATATAAATTATTTAAAAATGGCACAAGAAGAATTAAACTTTAAGCGAATTATTCCTATTGCAATAGTGATTGTTGCAATATTTGTACTGATTGCATTTTGGAGCAGAATGACCATTACCATCGATGCCGGAAATAGCGGAGTATTATTCAAAACTTTTGGTGGAGGTCTTGATACAGAAACTACTTATGGAGAGGGTTTTCATTTTCTGGCTCCCTGGAACAAAATGTTTGTTTACGAAGTACGTCAGCAAGAAGTTTCAGAAGATATGAACGTTTTGTCTTCAAACGGTCTGGAGATAAGTGTTGATGTTTCCATCTGGTATCAACCCGAATGGAAAAAGTTGGGCTTGCTGCATAGTCAAATCGGGCAAAATTATTTGCAGCGGATAGTGGTGCCAAGTTTGCGGGCATCCACAAGAAGTGTAATCGGAAGATATACTCCCGAAGAAATTTATTCGACAAAGAGAGATGTAATTCAAGACGAAATTTTTCAGGAAACGACTTCTATTCTTTCCGAGAAATATGTGCAGGTTAACAAAATCCTTATCCGTTCTATTGTATTACCTCCCACAATTAAAACTGCTATCGAGCGGAAGTTAAAGCAAGAGCAGGAATCGTTGGAGTACGAGTTTAAAATTGAAAAAGCACAAAAAGAAGCAGAACGCCAACGTATTGATGCTGAGGGTAAAGCTACGGCCAACCGTATTTTGAGCGAAAGTTTGACAGAGAAAATTCTTAAGGAAAAAGGCATAGTTGCTACTATTGAACTTGCAAATTCGCCAAATACAAAGGTTGTAATAATTGGTAATTCTAAAGATGGACTTCCATTGATTTTGGGAGATTTAAAATAGTTTTACTACCATTTTAGTGGTAAATAATGAGGAAATGCGAAGAAGACAAGGAGACAAGGAGAGAATGCAATAATGCGACAAGGAGACAATGCGACAATGAAATAATGCGATAATGCGACAATGAAATAAT
>JAOZRY010000344.1 GCA_029939965.1 Bacteroidales bacterium
AAAATAAATGACAAGTGAAAAAAAATTTACATTATTTCAGGGTGCAATGGAGCTGGGAAAACAACTGCTTCGTATTCAATTCTTCCTGATTTATTTTGATTCTCAGTCAGATGTAGATGCTTTTCAAGCAAACTACTCTAATTGCACAGAATTGCAAGGATATGTTTGGATTGCGAGTCCAGACATTTTAAATTTCAATGGATTAAACAATATTAATTCAATTGGAGGATATCTATGGATCTATGAAAACAGCAATTTATCTGATTTAACAGGCCTTAACAATATTAATTCAATAGGTGGTAACCTAATAATCAAAGAAAATCATTCTTTAAATCATCTCACAGGACTTGAGGGCTTAACCACCATAGGCGGAGACCTTTTGATTGAATACAACTATGCTCTAAACAATTTAGAAGCTCTAAATAATGAAAAGAGCTGGAAGTTTTCTTGCAGAATGTGATGATATAGATTGGACTGGCGTTTGCCCACTTAGATTGAACAATAAACCAAAAACCGGAAAATACCGCATATCAAATGGTATATTACCACCTAAAGGGGTTAATATTAGCAGAGCTGATGTGGCAGATCTGATGCTTAAACTGATGACTTTAAATGATTATATTCGCGAATATGTAACAATTGCAGACTAATGTTTCAGAACAAGAACTTTATATTCCTTTGGTTTGTTAATGTTTTTACAACTTTAGCAGTTGAGCTGTTTAATATTACTATTCTGGTAACCATTTATGAACAGACTGAATCTACTGTGCTAACAGCTGGTACTATGGTGGCAAGAACATTGCCCTCATTTCTTATTAGTCCGGTAGCCGGTGTTATTGTTGATCGTTTTCTTCGCAAAAACATACTCATTTTTATGAATTTTCTTCGAATATTTATTATTGCGTGTGTAATATGGTTTTTGCAAAAAAACGGCGATGTAACTTTTTGGGGCTATTATTTAATTATAGCAGGCTTAGCAGTAGCAGGTGTATTTAGTAAACCGGCAAGTATGGCTCTTATTCCATTACTGGTGTTAAAAACACATTTGGTTAAAGCTAATAGCTTGATAATGACAACAAACCTAATAATAATGGCAGTTTCTTTTACCATTGGCAGTTGGTTAATTTTGGCTATGCAATTAAAGTATATTTCTACACTTGTAGTCCTTTTGTTTGCAATATCCATTATGGCAACTATGCTTATAAAAATAAGCAGTTTAAAAAAAACAAACGAAAATAATAAAAAAGAAACCTTATGGAAATCTTTAACATTAGGTTGGAGTTATTTAAATAAACATAAAATAGCAAAACCACTAACTATAATGGAAGCCCTGGAGCATTTACCTCATGGTATTTGGACAAGTGCAATTATGCTTGCTTTTACAATAAAAGTTTTACATGGCGATATATCAGATTGGGGTTATCAGTTAACTGGTTTTTTTGCGGGTATGATAGTTGGCTCAATAGGCTCGTTATCTGTAATTAGTAATTTAATTAGTCGTTATTCGGGGCGTATTATTATTATTAATGCTTTTGCTGTAGGATTTTTTACATTCGCTTATGCAAATAGCCCAAATATATGGGTGGCAGTAATCTGGAGCTTTTTGTTTGGTTTACCATTTGCAATTAGAGATATAGCACAAGATTCGCTTTTACAAAGTACAGTTGAAGAAAAGCAATTGGGACGGGTTTATGCCACACGGGAAATGTTGGGAAATGCAATTTTTATGTTTGCAGGTATTTTCTTTGCATGGCTTTCTGATTTTATGTCTATTCGCATTATTTATGTTATGGGTGGTGTTATGTATATATTTACAGGCTTTTATGCTCTAAGCAACAAGGTGCTACGAAAAAGTGATATGACGGATATATAAAATGCCGGCAGGTAACATGTAATATAATAAAATGGGCAGATAGCTATAAAAAGGATGGTTATGGCAATAAATTAAATTACACACAAATTATAAATGCAACGTTCCGAAATACGGCTACCAACGTTAAGCTGGACAAATTGAAGGAAGATAGCCATCCCGCACTTATGCATAGTGGTTAGGTCAAGGGAGGAAACTTATCGGGCTACCGCTAAAATATTCTGATTAACCCATACCGGGTTTTGAGTTCATTTACATTGCAAATATCTAACTACAGTAGCAGCAACCCATACCGGGTTGAGGAGGAGAGATGTGTTTGCTCCCTCTCCATTTAATAACTAAAACTATTCTATGAATTCAGACTTCGTCAGTTTCGCTTAATCAAGGTGCAGGCTGATTTTTATTCAACAGTTTACTTTCTGTAAATGAGGAAATAAAAATTTGACTACAACGCAGAGTAAGTAGAGACTGACGAAGTCTGGAATTGCCAATACACTATTTTATAATTAGTGTCTGACTTTATGCGGGTAGCCATATTATTATTAATTGAATTTTCAATCCTGCAACTTCGGGATATACCCGTATTCTGGTTATACTATTTTCAGGATACGGTTTTTTTTATTCCCCTTAGCAACTCAAAATCGCTATGGGAATCGAAAAAGTGTATTTTTACTTTTTATTAAATCAATGAACTATGAACGAAACTTTTACAATTAAAAGGTTTTTTACGTTTCTGGCATTACTGCTTTATACAGTTTTTTCGCATGGCCAGGCATCAATGCCGGAAAGCGATACGATAGCTATAATCTCCCACATTCCGGTTTCTGAAATTCCAACACAAATTGAAATATTTAATAGCCGAACCAGAGATATCGAAAAAAATATCCAGCCCAGTGCTGAGATAATAAAAATTGATTCAACTTTTATTGAAACAAAAAAATATCTGGACAAACTAAAAGAAGATTTCGATGATTTCGATGTTGCCGATCTCGATTTACGCAAAGCAGAAACTAAAAAGCGTGAATGGCTGAATTACCTGGAAAACCTGGTTTCGATGCGCTCCAAAATCAGCTACCGCAACAAGCAATTGCAAGCTTTCTTCGAGGAAATAAATATAAATGAGGAGGTTTGGAAAAAGACACTGGATTTTACCCGTGAGCAGAATGTTGCAAGTGAGTTAATTAGTAGTACAGAAGAGGTTTTAGGCATCTATAAAATATTAAGAAAAAAAATAAAATCCCAGCAGGATAATGTTTTCATAATTTATAAAAATATTACCGATGAAATTACAATAGTTGAAGATGTGATTGCAGCACTCACTGTCCAGATCAAAGAACTACAATCAAGGTTTTTTATTCAGGACAGCCCCCCGATATGGAATGTAATAGCCAGTACATCAACCATGTCTTCCTTTAAAACACGTTTTGTTCAAACCATTAACGAAAATGCCCGGATTATAAGCATTTACTTTCTCACTCATATTTCTACGGTTTACTACCAGGTAGTATTTATTTTATTAATTATCATTTTATTCCTTTACTTAAAAAGAAAAATGCGCAATGCCTCAATAAATGCGCAAAACATGGATGAAGTAAAGGCCGGAATTATTATTAAGAAACCTGTTTTATCAGCTCTGGCATTTGGCATGCTCATCAGTATCTTTTTTTTTAGTAACCGCCCGATATCCATTGTTGAATTTTATTTAATCATCTATATTATTCCTGTAACCATCCTGTCGTTAAGTTTAATTGATAAAGAAAGAAGAAAGTATCTTTACATATTAGTTGGATTATTTGTAGTCGATATTCTGCAATCATACTTGGATATCTATTTTTTTGCAAATCGGATTTTAATCATAATTATTGGAGTTATAACCTTTTACCTTTTATATCAACATTATAAATACCGGAAAAGCCGGGAAATAAAACCGGAGAAGTTGCTTGCGAAAATGACAAACTTTGTCATATTGATTTATTTTATCATGATTGTGGCTTCCGTTATCGGTAATATTTTGGGAAGTGTCGGGTTTTCTTACCATCTTTTAAATGCAATTATCAGGTCAATGATGTTTGCTTTTATTGCATTGGTAATAGTAGTAATCTTAACCAGCATACTTGTTATTTCAACAAAGGAATCGAAGGGGCTACCCTATTTTTCAATTTCAAAGTATCAAAATCTTTTAATAAAACGAATAAAGCCATTAATAGAATTTATTGGATTTGCTATATGGTTGTATGTAACACTCACCTCCTTTGGTGTATATGAATACCTGTTAAATTGGATAGGTGAGGTTATGGACATTACTTGGGCAGTGGGGAAAGATAAGGCTGTTGAAATATCACTGGGCGGGATTATCTTGTTTTTTATTTATCTGATAATAACCTTTGTGTTGGTTAGGATAGTGAAAGTGATTATGGCTGATGACTGGGTTAGGCGATCGAAAATGCCGAGAGGCATGCCCGAAGCCATTTCGATGACGCTAAGATATTTCATCACCGGTTTTGGAATTTACCTTGCCTTAATAGCTGCCGGAGTTAATCTTAATAATTTTGGATTAGTGGCCGGTGCGTTGGGGGTAGGTATAGGTTTTGGCTTGCAGGGCATTGTTTCCAATTTTATTGCCGGGCTGGTGCTTTCGTACGAAAGGCCTATTCATGTTGGAGATACCATTGAGGT
>JAOZRY010001053.1 GCA_029939965.1 Bacteroidales bacterium
TCAATATTCCGAAACCCCAGTATAAAGTTTCAATCTTGGAATCCATTGCTTCGAATTTGGTGTCCATTGCTTCGAACTTGGTGTCCACCGCATCGAATTTGGTGTTCATTTCATTTCTAAACGATACAAGTTTCTCTTCGGTGCGCATAATCCGGTCGCGATCCTCTAAAGTAAATGATACCTCTTGCGATTGCGGGAAAGTTTGCAAAGCGATAAAAAACAGCAACACTACAAAAACAACTTTTTTCATAACCATAAATTTTTATTAATACAAAAGTACGGAAATAAAATTACTATTTTTGTGAAAGTAGTTTGATTTGAAGGATTGCTAATTCAAAACAGAATAAATAAACACATGATAGATTTAAAACAATGAAAACCACAAATTTTACCACCCCCCAAAAAAAACTGTTGAAATAGCTTTGATATAAAAATATTCTATATATAAATCAGACCTTTTAAAATTTATGAATATTAAACTCAACAATAAAACCATTTCAATCCCTGATGGCAAAACTATTCTGCAAGCTGCTGAAATGGAAGGGATAAGCATCCCCACAATGTGTTACAGCGAGGGATATCATAATCATCCATCGTGTATGATTTGCATGGTGAAAGATGCCAAAACCGGAAAACTCCTTCCTTCGTGCGCAACAAAAGCTGTGGAAGGAATGGAGATACTCACCGATGATGATGAAGTGAGTGAGTTTCGTAAAGAAGCCCTCGAACTATTTATGAGCGACCATCTGGGCGATTGCGAAGCACCATGCCGCATGGCTTGTCCTGCATTTATGGATATCCCAAAAATGAACCGCTTGATTTCTGCAGGAAGATTTGGCGAGGCCTTGCAAGTGGTAAAAAAAGAAATTGCTTTGCCTTTGGTTTTAGGTTATATCTGCGTTGCTCCATGCGAAAAAGTTTGCCGCCGAAATCAGGTTGATGAGGCTGTTTCAATTTGTCAACTCACAAAAATGGTTGCAGCAAATGATTACAACAAGGAAAAACCCTGGTTTCCGACAAAACAAGATTCTACCGGAAAAAAAGTGGCTATTATTGGCTCAGGGTCGTCCGGACTGGCATGTGGGTTTCATCTTACCAAATCGGGGCACAGGGTAATCATTTTCGACAAAGAATTGAAAGCCGGTGGTGAGCTACTTAAAGTTTCGCACGATATTCTACCTCATGAAGCATTGCAAGCCGAATTGAATTGGTTGCAAAATTTTGGATTGGAATTTCGTTTGGGCGAAACAATTACTCAGGCTATTTTCCAAAACCAA
>JAOZRY010001054.1 GCA_029939965.1 Bacteroidales bacterium
ATTAATTCAATGACTGATAGCTTGAATGATTTTTTTCAATCTTCGCGGGAAAACGAAAATGATGTTGCAATCGCGATTGATGAGGGCCTGCAAGAATCGTTTATGAAAAATATCATTCAAAAATTTAACAAAAAAATCAGAAATTTGGTTTCCGGCAGAGGCTCAAAAACATGCGTTTTCCCATGGTCAGATCCGGAAAGTTATCTGGTGATGGTAAAAGACAAAGCAAAATATCGAATGGAGGTCGTTAATAAATTCAGCAAACTTGTTGACAATAAAGGCCATAAATCTTCATGCAAAGGCCCCAAAAAGTATGTATTATGTGGATCGCGAAGTAATCCCCGCCAGACTGTCATGATAGGCGGGAAAAAGGTACGATTTCAAATTCGTCTACTTCAATGCAAAAATTGCAAACAAAAATTTTCCCTGTTACCAAGTTTTTTGCCAAGAGAAAAAAACTTCGGCATAGATATTATTGGGAACGTATCTCAGGGGATGTGCTTTTTTTCCCAAAGTATTCAAGGAGCCCTCACGAACCTTCAGTTACTTGGGAAAAGAGCGGTAAAAAGTCGGCAAACAATTTTGAATTGGATACGCTGGATGGGAACACATCATCCGACAGTTAATTTAATTAGAGCGGGTATTAAAGGCTCTGGATATTTACAGGAGGATGAAGGTTTTGAGAAAGAACCCAATCTACGCACTTATACTGTAATTATGGTTGATCCGGAGAATATGTTGGTCTGGCATGCCGATTATCTTGATCATGTGGATGAAGCCCATCTTCAGGGATCGTTCGAAGATTTTTTTAAGAAAATTTCTTTCAAAATTCTTGGGGTGACAAAAGATAAATGGCAAGCTTCTACGAATGCTTTGAAGGCCGTATTTAAAGGCATTTGGATTGGTTATTGCCATCGGCATTGTCTAAAAAAATTTTATAAAGCACTTTGTGACTATCAGAAAAATTCAAAATGTAGTCAAAAAGAAGTGAATCGGCTTTATAAGATATTCAAGAAAATATTAACGGAGTCGACATCCAAAGCTAATTTAGAGGCTAAGCTTAGAGCCATCAAAGATGAGGCTTTTAATCATCCAGCTCTGGCAATCAGGATAAAAGAGTTAAAGAAAAATGCCGCACATTATACCTGCCATAAAAATCGCGAAGGGATACGACCTACAACATCGCTCGTTGATAATTATTTAAAACAGGTTAAACGTAAATTGAATCAGGTTGAAAGTTTTAGAGATCAGGCATGGGCAAGCTTGTTTTTCCGGG
>JAOZRY010000345.1 GCA_029939965.1 Bacteroidales bacterium
ATCATCGTTGGACTTGTGTTGAAAACAGTTACTTCGGCAAGCTCTGCACATCGCAATTACAAAAGTAAACTCCTTGTTTTTCAACACTTCGTCCGCCTCGATCTCAGCGATTTCTGACACCCACTTCCTGAAATATTGAGTTTTCGTGCAGAGACTAAATAAAGCCTACTCCTGAAAATATATCCTCTTCACCCGTTTTGAAATACCGGTAAGAATTTCGTATGGGATGGTGCCCATTTCGCCAGCTAATTGGTTGATGGGGCGTTTTTCACCAAAAACCTCCACCTCATCTCCTTCATTTACATCAAGACCTGAAACGTCAACCATGGTCATATCCATACACACGTTCCCGATTACCGGAACCAATTTGCTATGAATAAAAAAATGACCACATCCATTGCTGAGATGCCGGCTAAGACCATCAGCATACCCGATTGGGATAGTTGCCAGCAACATATCATTTTTGGCCATACCAACACGGCTGTATCCGATTGTTTCGCCTGCCTTGATGTGCTTTAGTTGCGATATAGTGGATTTAAGCATGCTTACACATTCAAGATTTTGCTGCTGCTCATCAAACGGAGCAATGCCATACAACCCAATGCCAAGCCTTACCATATCGAACTGTGCTTCGGGAAATGCGGTGATTCCGGCAGTGTTCAGTACATGCTTAATAACCGGATGACCAACCATTTTGGTTACAGTATTTGAGATTACTTTAAACCTGGATATTTGCTGCCTGGTAAAATCCTTTTGATCCGGGCGGTCAGACGAAGCAAGATGCGTAAAAACACTTTGTAAATATATTCGTGAGTTGGCTTTTATACATTTTACCGCACTCTCAATATCTTTTTCATCAAACCCCAGCCGGTGCATTCCTGTATCTACTTTGAGATGTATTTTAACAGGTTTGTTCCGTGGGATAATATTACGTTGGATAGCTTGTTCAAGCATTTCGAGTACCCGAAAGTTGTATATCTCAGGCTCGAGATTGTAACTAATAATGCCATCAAAACTCTCCTCATCAGGATTCATTACCATGATTGGAGTTTTAATGCCGGCTTTACAAAACTCCACACCTTCGTCGGCATAGGCCACAGCAAGATAATCAGTTTTATGAAACTGCAACAGGTTAGCTATTTCGAAACTTCCCATACCATACGACCCGGCCTTTACCATGACCATTAACTTTGTATTGGGATCAATTTTGGATCGGTAATAATTCAGATTATGGACAATAGCATTAAGGTTAACCTCCAACACTGTTTCGTGAGCCTTTTGCTGTAATGCCTGCCCAATGAGTTCAAATTCAAATATCCGGGCACCTTTCAAAAGAATACCTTCATTTTGAAATTTAGTAAACGAAAATACCCTTAAAAAATCCTCAGTACTTTGGTAAAAATCCTTTTCGAGATCAAACTGCTCCGACTGTTTGCTTATTGCCGGCCCGATTCCTATTAGTCGTTTAATATTTTTTTGCCTGAGAAGCTCAGATATTTCCTCGTAAAGATAAACATCACTTCTGCCACTTTGCAAAATATCGGAGAGTACAACCGTTTTCTCTTTTTGCTGTGTTTGCTGCTGTAAAAAATCCAGGGCAATGGAGAGTGAGTTTATGTCGGAGTTGTAGGTATCGTTAATTACTGTGCAGTTATTTATACCTTCATTTAGCTGCAAACGCATTGCAATAGGGTTGAGCTGTAGCATTCGGTCAGCTATCACCTCGCTATCGTACCCTAAAAGAAGCATCAACGCCCAACAATGAATTGCGTTTTCAACAGAAGCTTTGTCGGCAAATGGAATTGTAATAGCACTATTATTTTCTTTAACAAGACCAGTAATCTTAGTGGTATTTTTTCCACAAGTTTCTACTGATAGTATTCTTAGGTCGGCTGCCTGTTTTTTACTCCAGGTAAAGGCTTTAATGCTTTCAAGAATTTCGGAGCGAATAACCACCTGCTGGATTTCTGCGTGATCGAGGCAATAAATTAGTGTATCAACTTTTGTGAATAGCTTTAATTTTTCACCTGTTTTTTGCAGCCTGTTTATAAAATTTTCGCTGTGTGCCTCACCAATATTAGTAAAAATTCCGATGGTTGGTTTGATGATTTTTTGCAAATTGCCCATTTCTTCGGGCTCAGAAATTCCTGCTTCAAAAATCGCAATCTCATATTCCTGATCCATTTGCCAAACTGAAAGTGGTACTCCGATTTGCGAATTATAACTTTTCGGACTTCTTACAACCCTTTTATCAGGCGACATCAGCTGATACAACCACTCCTTAATTATGGTTTTTCCGTTGCTTCCGGTAATACCAATAACTGGTAAAGTGAATTTTCTACGATATGCAGCTACAAGTTTCTGAAGTGCAGACAGCGTATTAGTTACTGCAATAAAATTAGCCTCCGGAAACCCGGATATATCCATACCCGGATTTGAAATAACAAAAGTATGAAGTCCTTTTTGGTAAAGTTCTGCTATGTATTTGTGCCCATCGTTTCGCTTGCTCTGTAGGGCAAAAAATACGGTATTCCTGGCCTTGAACACCCGTCGGCTATCGATGAGTATATCGTGGATAGCACTATCATTAGCCAGGTATGGGATAAACTTCCCATTAATTATTGCGGCGATTTCAGAGATTAAGAATCTTTGGGCAAACATATATTAATTGAATACCAATAATTTAGGAAACAGGTCTGTTGTTACGGTTATTACCATTACCATTATTAAAATCAGTGCCATCATCCTCATCAGTTAAAAGTGGATTTGCATTCATTTCATCATAATTTGCCCTGTTTTTATAAATATTGCAGGCAAGATAAACAGCAGCACGCATCGATCCTTCATTGGCTTTATCTTTCCCGGCAATATCGTATGCTGTACCATGAGCCGGCGAAGTACGGATGATAGGTAACCCGGCGGTAAAATTAACACCGGTTTCAAAAGCAACAGTTTTAAAGGGTATCAAACCCTGATCGTGGTACATGGCGAGGATACCATCAAACTTTGTATATTGATTGGAAGCAAAGAAACCATCAGCTGCATAGGGGCCAAAAACCAGAATTCCTTCATCAAAGGCTTTTTGAATAGCAGGGATAATAGTTTCCTGTTCTTCCTTGCCAATCAATCCATTGTCGCCGGCATGTGGGTTTAAACCCAAAACGGCAATTCTGGGCTTCGGAATGGCAAAATCCCGACACAGCGAATCGTGCATTATCTGTATTTTATTGATGATCAAATCTTCGTTGATAGTATCAGGAACATCTTTTATCGGAATGTGTCCGGTTATCACACCAACCCTAAAATTATCGCTTACCATCAGCATTAAAAAATCAGTTACCTGATATCGCTCTGCAAGAAATTCGGTATGCCCGGGTGAAGTAAATTCTTTCGACTGTATCACCTTTTTATTAATAGGTGCTGTAACAATTACATCAATCTCTTCACGTTCAATGGATTCTACAGCAGATTTTAGTGAAAGATATGCCATTTCACCGCTAATCTTTGTGGGTACACCCAGCTCAATTTTTACTTCGCGGTCGTCGATATTAAAAATATTTGGACGCTTTGGATTAGCAGACGCAACTCTCTTTATAAGATTAAAACTAAAATCCCTTGTCTTGAGTGTTTTACGGTGATAAGAAGCCACCTTTGAATGACCAAAAACAACTGGTGTTATCATTTCCATAATTCGCTTATCCAAAAGCGTTTTTATAATAACCTCATATCCAATACCATTTACATCGCCTTGAGTAAATCCTATTTTAATATGGTTTTGCTGTAACTTTTCAATTTTTATTTCTGTCATCAATAATCTATTTTTTGCAAAGATAAACGAATCAAATCAATAGATATAATGATTTTTTATGAAGTTTAAAACGCCAAAATTTTAATAGCAAATATGCGCGTTGCTGATGAAATCCGAAGCAAAAATATTTGTGTGGAATATCCTGAAAGATGAAGTGTAATTTTCGTCCCATTGGTATGAGCATCCAAAACAATAGCTCCTGACAATGAAATTAAATTATATCGTACAATATCATTATTGGAATTGCTAAAATCTATGATTACAGTTTTTGATGTAATGTCGTACCTCAGGCTGTATCCCTCTTCATTTAGCGGCACATAAGCAATTTGCAATATGGTTGAAAATCCTTGAGTTCCGAGTTCAAGACGATAATAATTGGTTTGATTATTCAGTGGTTCAGCATCAACAAATACATACGGTATTTCCGCATCCGACGACCCGCAAATACCATCTATCTCACCAATAGTATGAAAAAAATACCCGTCAGCCGACCGTTGTATCCGTATCCCGGAACAGGTATTTCCAGCCGTAACCGCCCATCTTAGCCTTATCTCGTTATTTATAACATCACCACCAAAATACCTCAGAATTGGATGTGGAGTTTGTGCTAACAACCCATTGGAATCAATTATCGAAAAAAATAGCAGAAATGCAGTAAATACAGTATAAGTTGAGTTTTTGAATATCATGCTGAAAAAACAACCGAACGAACAAAAAGTTGACGGCGG
>JAOZRY010001055.1 GCA_029939965.1 Bacteroidales bacterium
CCAAATGAAATTTCGGCTACCAACATTAAGCTGGACAAATTGAAGAAAAATAGCCGTCCCGCACGTGTGCAATGCCGTCAGGCCAAAGGAGGAAACTTACCCGGCTCCCGATAAAATATTCTGATAAACCCAGTATGGGTTACGCTATTGTAGCACTGGTTAATTTGATAACTGTTCTACAACCCAGTATGGGTTGAGCTATATTTTTGCAATGTTTTTTAACATATTTAAACTATAGCGAAACCCGTACCGGGTTTTGAGTTCATTTACATTGCAAATATCTAAGGGCTTACTCAGAAATAAGTCCGGGAATTTAGGGGCAATATTTTGTGCACAGGCAAGGCAAAAAACGCAATCATAGCAGGGCTACGGTGAGTATTTTTAACGAAGAAATCGGATATTCTGGACAAACACAAATTAAGGAAACATAGCTGAGATGGTATAGCACCGGATTTTTAATCCGGGGAGGTTGGTTCAATTCCAACTGTTTCCACAACACAGTTCTTTAAAAAGCTCTCGATTCAGACTTCGTCAGTTTCGCTTAATCAAGGCGTAGTTTTATTTTTATACCGCAGTTTACTACTTGTAAATGAGGATATAAAAATAAAGCTACAACGCAGAGTAAGTAGAAACTGACGAAGTCTATAATTTGAGATAGAGCAAAAATTGGTATGGTAGTGCAGCGGTTTGCACGTTGGCTTTTCAAGTTCAAAACAAGGGTTCGATTCCCTTCCATACTTCTGTGTCTGTTGGAAATGTTGGTTTTTCTGCCCGGTTGTGATCCGGATCCACGGGGGTTCAATTCCCCTCAGACACCCAAATTATTAATTTTATTTTAAAACTATGATGAAACATTACGCACCTATTATCAATCAATTAATCCGACTAAAGGAATAATATTGAAATTTTATTGAAACAATTTTTAAATACGCAACAATACTGCGTAGCAATAAGATTACTTTGCAAAGTAGTTAACAAAACAAGATAATTAAGTTCTTATAAATTGCATATAAAAACTGAAAGATGAAAAAAGTAATTTCCAGCGAATGTAACCCCATAAAATTGTGGTTAGACGACATTGAACCCGGTACTTTGGCGCAAGCCCAAAACCTGGCAAATTTACCATTTGCGTATAAGCATATCGCATTAATGCCCGATGCTCATCAAGGTTATGGTATGCCAATAGGTGGTGTATTAGCAACTAAGGGAGTTGTAATTCCAAATGCCGTGGGTGTAGATATTGGTTGCGGTATGTGTGCTGTACGAATAGATATG
>JAOZRY010001056.1 GCA_029939965.1 Bacteroidales bacterium
TTACAATTCATTTTTGTAGGAAAGTAAGTTTGCTGGTATGCTTGATATATATACTTTCAGGCACTAAATAGTGTATTTCAGGGCTTTGCAGGAAACATGCTCCATCCTGAATTGGCAGAGTATTTTTAATTATGAAAAATATATTTGAATCTTAAAATTTAATAATATGAAATACAAAAGGATTTTATTGAAATTGAGTGGTGAAGCTCTAATGGGAAAACAGCAGTTTGGGATCGATCCGGTAAGGCTAGGTGAGTATGCTGATGACGTGAAAGCGGTAGCCGCAAAGGGTGTGCAAATTGCCATTGTTATTGGTGGTGGAAACATTTTCCGTGGCTTGCAGGGAGCCAGCAAAGGTATGGATCGCGTTCAGGGCGATTACATGGGCATGTTGGCTACGGTTATCAACAGTATGGCGTTGCAGGGGGCACTCGAAGATATTGGTGTAAAAACAAAATTGACAGGTGGTCTTGCCATCAACCCAATTGTAGAAGAGACCAGCGGAAAGAGGGTGATCGAATACATGAATCAGGGGAGAGTAGTTCTTATTAGCGGAGGAACCGGAAATCCATACTTTACCACAGATTCTGCATCGGCTCTTAGAGCCATCGAAATGAAAGCCGAGGTAATTTTGAAGGGTACACGCGTTGATGGTATTTATACCGCCGACCCTGAAAAGGACCCAACAGCTACCAAATACGATACCCTTACTTTTGATGAAGCCTACGAGAAAAAACTCAAAATTATGGATTTAACGGCTTTTACTCTTTGCAGAGAAAACAAGATGCCGATTTTGGTGTTCGATATGAATACCCGTGGCAACCTGATGAAAGTTGTAACCGGCGAAGGTATTGGAACGGTAGTGAGTTAAGTAGTGTACGCCCGAAAACGCAAGCATGGCAGGGTTACGATGAGTATTATTAACCTGTCTGCCATTTCACAGGCAGGCGTAGCGTAGGCGCAAAAGATGTTCATAAAAACCGGAAGTTATTTTTGAGCAAGCACTAAGTATTTATTATGCAACTCAAAAGGTTTGATTGCCTGAAATATTATGACCATCTTACATTTGTGTGTGTATGAAAACCTTATTTTTTTTTAATTTAAACCTTAATAGAAGAATGAATGAATTACTCAACTCAACCTTATTATCTTATTATATGGTTGAGGATATGCATATTGAGCATTGTCGAAATAAGGTAATAAGGTTTTGAAGTGGCGGTTGTAATTATATTCCACTAAGGTTTAAAGCAAAAAAATAAGGTTTATTAAAATCAT
>JAOZRY010001057.1 GCA_029939965.1 Bacteroidales bacterium
TCCTTATTGCATTGTTCTCCCTTATCGCATTGTCTCCTTGTCTCCTTATCTCCTTATCTCCTTATCTCCTTATCTCCTTATCGCATTGCCCTGCCCTTGCAGGGAGGAGGATGGGCGTGAGATTATAATTGTTCGTTTTTATTTTACGGTGTGGGTTAGTTAATAAAATATGCGAATGGGCAAATGAATTAATCAGGTTAGATACCGGTAGTGTTTAAATTCCCCAAACTGATTGTAAAAACCTTTGTTTGCTTTGGGTCGTCATCGTTAATTAGTTTTAGTGCAACCTGAAGGTGTAGAAGATAAATATTTAGTTCTGTGGATTTTGATTGGATGATTCCAATTTTTAAAATATCGGAATTAATAATGCCATAGGTGCGTTTTTCGATGATGCCGAATATCTCGTCAGGGTATTCATCAAGCACATTGCAATCGTAGTCGTTTAAAAACTCTTCGATATTTGATACCTCAGTCATTGTAAGAACCTGTAGGTTTTCGATGCCGCCAATATTCACCAGAAACCATTTGTTTACATTTTGATCGATCAAACAGCGGTTCAAATTGTCGCGCTGCAAAATACGGGCATTGTTAATGATTGCTCTGCCAAAAAAGTTATTCCCGAATTTGTAAATATTATCTTGTGTTATAGCGTATCTCAGGTTTATGCTTCCAATAATACGGCGCAATTTGGGGTAAAAATGAAAAGCATTATAAACGCGTAGTACAACGGCCAGATTGATAGCAAAAAGCAACGAGTGAAGGGGTGTATCAAAAATAAAGAAACCACCATCTCCCGTGCTGATAAAATGATCGCGAATGCGTTTCGGGTCGTATTTCTGGAAAATGTATCGGTGGTTAACAAAACATTGCTCTATGGCTACCTCCATAAATCTGTGTAAAAGAAAAGGGATGAGCGATTGTTCCAACACGCCGTACCCGGAGCTGTATTGGTAAATATCGATACCCAAAACAGATTTGTGTGGTATTTTTTCGTAATTAACATAGGTTTTAAGTTCTTGAAAAAGGTCTTCATCGTCGGGGATGATATTGGTTTTTCTGAAAATAACGCGATGGTCTTTTTCTTTAAGAATTTGATTTATTTCGTTGTGTAAAAGTTCTTTAATTGGTGTGCTCATTTTTGAAAAAAGTCTATTTGTCTAAAAAAAATCATGCAAAAGTACAGCTTTTTTAATCCGACAATTTGATGTTATGTTTTAGCCTCTTAATTTGTAAAACTAACCAACATGTTGTTTAAATATTTTGTTGTCAATTTCC
>JAOZRY010001058.1 GCA_029939965.1 Bacteroidales bacterium
GTTTATCCCTCTCTTTCGGATCGACCTTACCATTTGATTCATTTTTTTTGTGGTTGACCTTGAGCGAGAATTTCAACTTTTTTAGCAAACGACCCACTGTATTCGCACAAACACTGTTTCCGAATCGTTTTAGTTCGTCGGCGATCTTTTGAGTCGTCTTTCTTGTCCATTTCAACCCGGTGATAGGATCGCCGGCAGTATCATGTTCTAATAGAATTTCAATATTTTCTATGATTTCGGGGCTTTTTTTTCCACAGAAATACGACCAGCCCCTTTTTTTCGAATTCTCTCGATATTAATGCTTTCAGATAAAAGTTCGGATCGCCCTTTCGCTACAGTATGTGGATCTATTCCAAACAACAATGAAACTTTCTTGTCTCCACCGTGGCCTATCTTTAACGATTCCAGGCCAGCGAACAAGCGTCGTTGTTTTTCGTTAAGAATGGAAAAGAACAACCAAATTGACTTTTTGATTTTGTCAGATAACGAATGGCTGATATAATTATTAGCGTCATAAGCAGATACCGATTCTTGATTACCGCGGTTTAACTGCTGGATTTTTTTTGCCTGGGGCTCTGTGGTAAAATACACATAATAGCCGGATATCTTCTTGCGATAAATCTGGTTTTTGCGAAATTGAATGAGTAGGGGTTCTTTCACTTCTATCTGGAGCACATTTTTTAACTCGGCAGCTGTATAACCTTCTTTTGAACGATCAACAAGCACTTTAACAGTTTTCTGTAAATTGCCATGAATCGAAAACATGATTGAATTGTGCTTCCATAAACCCTGGTTGTTAAAATCAGGTATATCTGGCAAGGTGTAATACATACCACCGTGTGAGTAGCTGGTGATATATGAAAGCTCATTTAACTTTCTAAAAACTGTCATTTTGACATCGGTTTCCAGTACCGATTTTAGTTCAGTCATTGTTGCTGTTTTGTTCTTGATAAGCAGCTTCCTTAGGGCGTCCGCGTCATTTTTTATTTTTTTCATAATGTTATTATTCCTCCTTTAATTATTACTATAAAGAAGAATATTAACATTTGTCAAGGACTATAATGTGCTATAGTATAAAAAATTCGATTATTGTAAATCATTATAACTGGCGATTTTAGGTCGAAGTGTTTTATGATTTAGAAGTGCTTCTAAAAAAATACTTGTCATGAAAACTGTTGTTTATCTTCTTTTAAATGTTACTTAATTAATGTGCTAATACTAAGTCCTTATATTTTTTCAAGCTGAAAGGCAGTGGTTGAATAAACTTGATTTTA
>JAOZRY010001059.1 GCA_029939965.1 Bacteroidales bacterium
AATCGTTTATGCGCAAACGGCTTATAACATTTGGCCTTCCCACCGGATGGCAAAGTCCGTCGGTAGATGTAAACTCAGTAAAGATGACTTGAAAAAACTCGGGGTTAGAAATTTTCATTACCAGTTCCCTGAAAGATGTATCCGTAACATCTTCCATTGGTGCCAGCATAAACGATGGCTTTTTTATATGCTTCCAAAAATTTTCCATATTCACAAAATCGCGGCAAAAATAGTAAAATCAGTTTGTTCGATAACGAACAGCTCCTAATCCGCATTCGTACACATTACCATCCGGCAACTACCCAATATTAGACTAAAACACTGACACACAATAAAAAAAGCTAATAGGCACATATATTGGAAAGGGGCGTGACTTAACTAAATTTAAACTCAAAAACGATAAACTTATTCCCATCTCGCCCAAAAATCCCAACTCAAGTTATAGTGCCACCGATTTTAGAATCAACAACCAAATATTTTATTTTATTACTGACGAAGGTGCAGAATTTAGGCTCTTAAAAAGCTACTAACGCTAACATGTTAACGATGTTTGTTTCCCGCTTTGCGGTTTCAATAATAAATAATAAAATCATAAATAATAAATCATAAATTGAATTAGCTACTTGGTAAAATATAATATCGCATCCGGCGAAACGGAGAAAATGTATCAGGAAGACTGGGATGTGAGTTATGCCTATTTCTCGTACAACGAAAAATACCTCGTAATTGGTGTAAACGAAGATGGCCGCACACAAATCAGGCTTTTCGATGCCAAAACCATGAAACCGGTTAGCTTCCCTGATATTGATGCAGGAGAAATTTCTTCGGTACGAATTTCGCGCGATGAAACCATGATGAGCTTTTCGGCAGGATCATCAAAATCAACTTCGGATATATGGTAATGCAAGCCTTAACAGCCCAACCCAATGCATTTGCTGTTGGTGTAAACTTATTTGGTGTTACCAACTGGCTGCGTACGCTAAAAAGTATTCCGCCCTGGTGGGAATCATTTAAAGATGCACTCTACCAGGAAATGGCTTTATAAAAACCGAAAACCAGATCGAAGCCAATAGCCGGATACTGAAATTTTTGGATGAATACCTAAAGGGGAAATAACAGGTAAAGTAAGAACCCTTTTTATGGCACGTACATATAAGGGTTTCTGGCTTTAATTAGTGTCCGTCCATAAAGTTGGTGTTTAATTCAGAATGTTCGAGTTCGAGGCTTGCGAAGTGTTTAAAACCAGGAGTTTACTTTTGTAAATGACTAAGT
>JAOZRY010001060.1 GCA_029939965.1 Bacteroidales bacterium
TTTTCATTCCCGGAATATTGATGATTGAGTTATATGTCAGACCTCTGAAGGAGTGAATTGCCCAAAACCGTAAAATGCCTTAATATGTAAGCCTTTGGGGCATTAGACAATGATTAATTGGACAGTTACAAACAAAAAAATAGATTATAATGTTGGACATTTTCTTATTCAACTGATTTAATTTTAAACTTTTATTTTATTATATGTTAAATTTTATTTGAATAATATGGATTTCTATGAAAGCCTCATAAAAAATATGCCACTGTGAGGTTTTAACCATGCAAAAACAAAAAAATCTATTCTCGGAAGTATCGCAGAAAAAAGATAAAAACACTAAAATGATTGGTGCAAATTTATCTTTAATTTTCAACAGAAAAAACAAACATCTGGTCACTTTTAAAAATCGCGATGTTATTATTAAAAAGGTCGATCTTTCTGACAAACCGTCAAAAAAATTACTTGTTGTCGAGGCCGTTGAATTGGGGGCGACTAAATCTCGATTGGCCGATGCCTTAAGTATCAGCAGACAAACTATAGACAATTATATAGGGAGCAAAGAAAGATTTGGAACAGAAGGCCTGCTAGGAGGCTATAATCCCAACATGGGCAAAAATCTTGTGGAGCATCGCAAGGTTACGCAGCACAAACGCATACAGGGCAATAAGGCTGTCATTCTTGCAGAAGAAAGAAAAACGAAACGGGTAGCAAATCAGAAAATACAAATGGAGCTTGATTTTGAATTCGGCAAGAAGTCAGTTCCAAGGGAGGAGCAACTTTTCAACACCCTTCATGATTGGAAATCCACTCGTTATGCAGGGATATTCCCTTATCTGATCGTATTGATCAGTAAAAATCAATGGCTGGAACTGATAATGGGATATTTCGGTTCTGCCTACAAAATATTTTTCGTTTTTTTGTTGATGACTGCCCGCAATACCAAATCCATAGAGCAACTAAAAAATATTACCCTGAAAGAAGCCGGGCTTATTTTGGGCCTGAATAAATTACCTAACATAAAAAGAGCTTGGCAATGGTTTTATGCGGCTTGCAATTTGCGACGTTCCTCATCTCTCTGCAAGTCATTTTTCAGACAGCAACTTGTATGCGGATTGGTTGGCTCCTGGACGTGGTTTACAGATGGACATCACCTTCCATACACCGGTAAGCAGAAGGTTCATCCCGGCTATGTTACACAGCGCAAAATGATGATGCCGGGACAAACAAACATGGTTACATGCGATATAAGCGGTCGTATTGTTGATTTTCAGAT
>JAOZRY010000346.1 GCA_029939965.1 Bacteroidales bacterium
ATTACTCTCACAATTGGCACTTAGTAAACGGCGTCTAGTTAACGCATATTCATCGGTATCTTGCACTAAGCGGATTATTTTGGACTGGACTTAAGTGCCTTTACTAGAAAAGTTACGTATTTTGTGAAAACTCTCTAGTTAATTAAACTCTTGGGGTATTTCTTAGATTTCCTTCTGGGAGAGAGTAAGGAATAGTCTAAGATTACAGGTCTTATGACTTTCCACATTATCCATTCTTTTTTTTGCATATTTATTGTAATTTAATTCACAAAAATATTACAAAGTTGTCACCTTAAATTCACAAATACTTGATAATATTTAAATATAGGCACTATTCTTGTTTCAATTGTTTAAGTTTTGTGCATATGATATGATGTCATTTTAAGTATTAAGGAGATAAATAATGCCTCGAGAAAGAATATTAATTGTAGAAGACGATAAACATATTTCTAAACTTGTGAGATACAATTTGGAAAAAGCTGGTTATGATTGCGAAACAACCATAACTGGCGAGGATGCTTTGGATATTTTAGATAAACAAGCTATTGATTTAATTATTTTAGATATTATGCTTCCCAAGATGGACGGACTTGAAACATGTAAGCAGATTAAACAGGATAAAAAGTTATCATCCATTCCTATTATTATGCTTACGGCTAAAGGAGAGGAAGTTGATCGAATCGTTGGCTTTGAGCTAGGAGCGGATGATTATATTGTCAAACCGTTTAGTGTGCGCGAATTAACTTTAAGAATAAAGGCTATTTTAAAAAGGGGCGTTCCAAAAAAATCAGTAAAAGAAATATTAAATGTTTGCGGCTTAAAGATTGATATTCCACGGCATAAAGTAACGATCGGCAAAAAAGAAATCAAGTTAACTTCTATGGAATTTAAGCTTCTGTTGCTTTTGCTACAGCGAAAAGGACGAGTTCAATCCAGAGAACAGCTTTTGGAAGATGTTTGGGAATTAGGCGCGGATGTAACGACGCGAACAATTGATACCCATGTAAAAAGACTGCGACAAAAGCTGGGAAATAAAGGGAAGTTAATTGAGACCATCCGGGGCCTTGGTTATCGTTTAAATGATGGAGAGTAAGAATTGCGTTTAAATATTCAACATAAGATGATAGCTGTTGTTGTGGTTGTTGTAGGCATTATCCTTACAGGTATTTATATTTATTTAAATGATAATCTTAAAACACATACTTTTCAGCGAATTAGAAGCACTCTTTCCAAAGAAGCAAAATTAGCAAAATCTCACCTTGAAAGCAAATTTACAAAAACTATGTCAATTCAAGACATTGATAAAATTGCAGATGAAATAGGAAAAGATTTGGACCTGCGCGTCACCGTCATTAGTTTAGATGGCAGCGTGCTTGGTGATTCTGAGATTGATGGAGAGTCTCTTGATAAAATAGAAAATCATCTGTATCGTCCAGAAGTTCAAGATGCTTTAAACAAAGATTTTGGAGAAAGTCGTCGGTTTAGTACTACTGTACAAAAGGATATGCTTTATATGGCTTTTCCATTCAGCCAAGAAGCAATATTAGAAGGAGAGACTCAAAAGGCGCAAGGGGTTGTTAGGCTTGCTATTCCTTTGTCAGAAATAGAGATTATTTCGGATAACTTAAAACGTCTGTTGTTTTTGTCTTTGCTTATTGCATTTATTTTGGCGCTTATTATTGGAACTTTTGCATCCTTGTATGTTTCTAATCCGATAAAAAGAATATCTTCTTTAGCCAAAGATATTGCAGATGGTGATTATTCAAAAAGAGTAGTGTTTTCGACGAATGATGAAATCGAGGACTTGGGTAAAGCCATCAATCATATGTCGGAGCAAATAAAAGCAAGGATCGAAGAAGTTGTTTCTGGCAAGTCTCGACTCGAGGCTATGCTTTTAAATATGTTTGAAGGTGTGATGGTTGTTGATGGCGATGGAACAATACTTCTGATGAATGAAACGCTAAAGAGCTTGTTTAATATAAACGAAACTCCTGCCGGCAAAAAGCCTCTTGAGGTTATTCGAAATATTGAAATTCAAGAAATTGTTAATAGGGTTCTTGAATTAAAAGGTGGTGTTGAATCGAAAGAGTTGTCGATTTTGCTTCCGATAGAGAAAACTTTACAGATAAATGCCACTCCTATAGTTAAAGAAGAAGAAACGGATGGCGCTGTTTTAGTTTTTCACGACATTACTGAATTAAGACGACTTGAGAATATTCGCCGTGATTTTGTAGCCAATGTATCGCATGAGCTAAAAACTCCCATTACCAATATCTTGGGCTATTCGGAAACTTTATTGGATGGGGCACTGGAAGACAAGAAGAATGCGAAAGATTTTGTCAAAATCATTAGTTCTGACTCGCAACGGCTGGCTCACCTCGTTGATGATCTTTTAGAATTATCCAGAATTGAGTCGGGAAGATTAAACTTGAATGTTCAGCCACTTGGTATAGAGGGCGTTGTTGATCGAGTTATGCTTGCCCTTAAAAGACAGCTAAAAGAAAAAGGGATATTAGTTGAGAAAGAAATTTCTAAAGAAATACATAAAGTTAAGGCAGATGAGGATAAAGTCGCGCAGGCTTTACTTAACCTCATTGACAATGCAATTAAATATAACAATGAGGGCGGCTCTATTACAATATCGGCTATTGATAATGGTCAATTTCTTGAAATTAATGTCACTGATTCTGGTATAGGCATTCCAGAAGAAGATTGTTCTCGTATCTTTGAGCGTTTTTATCGAGTCGATAAAGCCCGTTCTAGGGAATTGGGCGGAACAGGCTTAGGTCTTTCGATTGTTAAACATATCATTCAAGCCCACGGCGGACAAGTTACTGTAAAAAGCGCACTTGAAAAAGGTTCTACTTTTAGCTTTACCCTTCCAAAAGCGTAGCATTTCGTTCATATTTACTTTTTATATTTTTCACAAACATTTCACTTTATAGTCATATTCTCTTCACCTCCATAAGTTATTCTTTCTATAGAAAAAGAAAGGAGGGTAAAGGTAAGTGCAAGTGGTTGGTTAAATCAAGGAGGTTATATATGTTTTTTAATTTGAAAAAAGGAGAAATAAAATGAAGAAGTATTTCTTGGCGTTGCTTGTAGGAGCAATTGCATTAGGAATTTGTGCGTCGAGCGCAATTGCAGGAGAGATTGATATTTTAGTAGACAAATTAGTGGAAAAAAATATTCTTACTCCAATAGAGGCTCAAATTATTTTGGATGAAACAAGGCAGGAAGTTGCTCAAGAGGTAGCTGAGAATAAGTCTTATGCTTTGCCTGCTTGGGTGCAAAAAATGAAACTTAAAGGAGATTTGCGTCTTCGCTATCAATGGCAAAAAAAGAAGGCCTCTGCAGAGAGAACTCGCGGGCGTTATCGTTTTCGTTTAGGCGCAACAACAGATGTCACAGATAAGGTAGAAGTTGGTTTTGGTTTAGCAACAGGGTCAGATGACCCAAGATCAACAAATCAAACTATGGACAGCACGTTTGAAACACCGGACATTCGTCTTGATTATGCTTACGCAAAATGGGACGCAACACCAAATATTTCATTATATGGTGGTAAATTTAAAAGAAAACCTATCTTATGGCAGACGTCTGATTTATTGTGGGATGGCGACATTAATCCAACAGGTTTTTCAGCAGCGTTAGGAAAATCAAACATTTTTGAGAATGTTGATGGATTTCTAAATGTTGGTTCTTGGGTTCTTGAAGAAGCCAGCAGTGATCAATCAGATCCTGCTATGTATTATGTTCAGCCAGGAGTAAAGTGGGCCATTACTGACGGGATTAGCTCTAAATTAGCCTTGACCTATTATAATTTTACAGGCCTCGAAGGAAAAAATTTGACCCATAACGCAGGCACGAATACAACGGTTAATCAAGGCGGCGGTGTAAATGGGTTATATTATTCATATAATACCCTTAACCCAAGTTTTGAAATCGGCATGAAAAATCCTCTTGGTAAGGATTTTGATTTAATTAAGTATGCTGCCTTTTTTACTGATTTCGTTCATAATCCAGACCCCAGTGAAAATAATAACGGATATCTTTATGGTGTCAAATTCGGTGACAAAAAAATTAAGAAACCAGGACAATGGCAAGCTAAATACATGTATCGTCGTTTAGAAAAAGATGCATGGGTTGATGCGTTTCCGGATTCAGATGCTTACAGCGGAGATACCGGAGTTAAGGGGCACGAGGCTTCCTTGAAGTATGCATTACTGAAAAATGTTATTTTTGGACTTGATTACTATTGCATGGAGTTAATTGATCAAAGCTCTTCGACAGGTAATCATCGGAAAGAAAATTTAGTCCAGGTTGATCTGCTGTTTAAGTTTTAAAAAGAGTTAACACAAAATTAACTTTATTGTCACAAAGTTGTCACATGAAAATACTATTATTACTTTATAGTTTATAGGAGGAAACAATGAAAAAAATGTTTATAGTTTTGATGCTCATTTTAGGTTTTGTTTTATGCCAAAATGTTTATGCGCAAGACATGATTCAAAT
>JAOZRY010000347.1 GCA_029939965.1 Bacteroidales bacterium
CCATCCCAAGCACAGCATCCGCAATTTCGCGCATGAGTCCAATGTTACCACCACCATATACGAGCGAAAGATTTTCACGGGCAATTAAATTACCCAGATCTCTGGCTTTCTGAATGTACACATCCTGATAGCCTACACTCGATCCACAAAAAACACAAATAGATTTCATAATTTAAAAATTCGCGGCAAAAGTAAAGGTTTTCATTTGATAAATTTTTGATAGTTTTTTTACATCTTTAATCATAAACAAAAAGCACATTACTGTTTTGCCCATTTTTGCCGGGGCAGGGCAATCAACTTATTTGTTCACCTTGTGATATAGATTTACATTCTGTATTTTTATTTCACGATGTAAACCGGTGAATGAAAGATGCCGGTTTTTCTTACAAAAAACCAAAAAAAAACGACTACCCACAGTTGAGTAGCCGTTTTAAGCAAAGATAATTCAGCCTATGAAATTGCAATCTGCTTGCTTACTTTTATCTCTTCCTTTTTGGGAAGTGTTACAGTTAAAATACCGTCAGTTACGTCAGCACCAATTTTATCAGTATCGATGGTTTCGGGCAAAGTAAAAGAACGGTTAAAAGAACCATACTTAAATTCTCTACGTGTAAATTTTACATCTTTTTCTTTTGTTTCGCCAGATGTTTTTTCGGAACTGATGCTAAGGATGTTTTTTTCAAGATCAATTTTTATATCATCTTTCTTAATCCCCGGCACAGCTACTTGAAGTTTAAAAGCTTCATCAGATTCCAGAATGTTGGCTGATGGCGCACATTCGTAAGATTTGTTTTGCATCATTTCTCTTTTTTCTGCACCAAAAAGGTCGTCGAATAAATCGGCGAATGGTGAATTTGGGTTAAATCTCATCATTGTCATAATTTTAATCCTTTCTTATTTTATTAGTTTTAAAAATCAATTTTTTAAATATGATCTGTCGTTTTTCAATATTTGTACCAAAGTGTTTTTGGGAAAGTATCTTAATATTATGTGTCAATGTGGCGCATTTTCGATAATTTATAAAGTCATTATGGCATGTGTGTTGATGTTGAATTTTTTAAATAACTAATAATCAAAAATATGCAGTTTGTGTTACTATTAGATTTGTTAATGAAAAAAACTTTTGTGGATAAAAGAAAAAATTTGATGACTTTTGTGGCCGGTCTGCAATTTTATTAATCAGGCATTAATGAGTAACACAAAACCCAAGGTATTAAATATTTTCAAATTCAGGAGAGTAATCATCCCTGTACTACTTGGGCTTGGTGTAGTATTGTACCTTGTTTTTCGCAATTTCGATGCGGAACCTTTTTATAATATCAACTGGACTTATTACTCATCGCTTTGGATTATTATGGCAATACTGATGATGCTAACCCGCGATGTTGCCTACATGTATCGAATCAGGTTGCTTACCGATAAACAGCTTTCGTGGCGACGATCGTTTGATGTAATTATGCTATGGGAATTTTCGTCGGCAGTAACGCCGAGTGTGGTTGGCGGTTCAGCGGCAGCACTTTATATTTTGACCAAAGAAAATATCAGCCCCGGACGATCAACAGCCATTGTTATGATTACTGCACTGCTTGATGAATTATTTTATATCACCATGGTACCCATAATAATTATTTTGGCAGGAACAGCAAATTTATTTATGAGCGAAGGCAGCTACCTTTTTATGAACACCAAGCTGGGAATGCAAGGCATATTCATTATGGGTTACCTGTTTATTCTTGTACTTACAACCATCATTTCGTATGGTGTATTTATAAGGCCTCGTGGGTTTAAATGGATTTTGCTACGCATATTTAAGTTGCCATTTTTGCGCAAATGGAGACCTCAGGCAGGGCAGGCTGGTGATGATATTATTATTACTTCGCGTGAAATGCGCGGAAAGCCCTTTTCTTTCTGGGCAAGGGCATATCTTTCAACTTTTTTTTCGTGGACTGCAAGATTTTGGGTAGTTAATTTTTTAATTTTATCGATTACTCCGGTTGGGCAACATTTCCTCATTTATGCCCGCCAACTTGTGATGTGGGTTATACTTCTAATTAGTCCAACTCCCGGAAGTAGTGGTGTAGCTGAATTTTTATTCTCTGATTTTCTTAGCGATTTTATCCCTTTCGGGCTTACAGCTGCCCTGGCATTAATGTGGAGGCTGGTTAGCTATTATCCATACATTATAATAGGTGCTATCGTATTGCCAAATTGGATAAAAAGAATTTATTCGGAAGCTGAGGTTTCAAAATAGTTTTACATAAAACACTATTGTCAATTATCAGTTAGAATATATGGCATCTGATTTTCCAGAATAAAAGTCATCAAATTATAGTTACCCATTGTTGTTGATTAGAAATTGTTAATATGCAAAAAGCAAACCCACATATCGGCAAATTGGAACCAATCATCAGAACTTTGCCTGATAAGCCCGGTGTGTATCAGTATTTTGATTTAAAAGGTAAGATTATTTATATTGGGAAAGCCAAATCGCTAAAAAAGAGGGTATCTTCCTATTTTAATAAAGATAAAGGGGTTTATAATAAAACCGCAGTGATGGTTCGAAAGATTTTCGATATCCGTCATATTGTTGTTGATAGTGAACTTGATGCGCTGCTGCTCGAAAATAATCTTATTAAAAAATATCAGCCCAGATATAATGTAAACCTCAAAGACGATAAAACATTTCCGTGGATTTGTATAAAAAAAGAGAGATTTCCGCGTATCTTCACTACTCGCAATATAGCGGATGATGGGTCGGATTACTTTGGCCCCTATGCATCTTTAAAAATTATGAATACCCTTCTCGATCTCATTAAACAACTATATCAGGTACGAAACTGTAAACACAACCTTACACGCAAAAATGTAGAATCCTGCAAATTTAAAGTTTGCCTTGAGTATCATATCGGAAATTGCAAAGGGCCTTGTGGAAATTTGCAAACCGAAGAAGACTATGAAGATACACTTAAGGAAATTCGGGAAATTATAAAGGGGAATATTACAAACGTTTTGGCACAGCTAAAGATTATAATGCTAAAATATGCTGCAGAGCTTGAGTTTGAAAAGGCACAGGCTCTGAAAGAAAAGATTGAGCTGCTCGAAAAGTATAAATCAAAGTCGATGGTGGTTAATCCTAAAATTCATGATGTGGATGTGTTTTCGATAATTACTGATGATGATGCAGGATATGTGAATTACCTAAAAATTATTAGTGGAGCAATCGTACAGGCGCATACAGTAGAAATGAAGAAGAAGCTGAACGAAAGTACCGGAGATTTGCTTTCGCTGGCCATAACAGATTTCAGGCAACGATTCGATAGCAAATCTAATGAGATATTGTTACCTTTTGAGGTTGATATGGAGCTACCGGATATTTCTTTCACAATCCCAAAAATTGGCGACAAAAAGCATTTGGTCGAATTATCGGAGCGCAATGCCAAATATTACCGCATGGAAAAACGCAAGCAATTGGAGCTTATCGATCCGGAGCGTCACAGTAAGCGCATCCTGAGCACTATGCAAAAAGACCTGCGTATGAAGGAATTGCCTGTTCACATCGAATGTTTTGACAACTCGAACCTTCAGGGCGATTATCCGGTAGCAGCCATGGTTTGTTTTAAAAACGCAAAACCTAGCAAAAAAGATTACCGTCATTATAATATCAAAACCGTTGAAGGCTCCAATGATTTTGCTTCGATGGAGGAGGTGATATTCAGGAGGTATAAGCGGTTGCTTGACGAAAATCAGGATTTGCCACAGCTAATTGTAGTCGATGGCGGAAAGGGGCAACTTTCGGCCTCGGTAAAAAGCCTTGAAAAGTTGGGGTTACGTGGAAAAATTACGATTATTGGAATAGCCAAAAGGCTTGAAGAATTGTACTTTCCGGATGACTCGCTACCATTGCATCTCGACAAAAAATCAGAAACACTCCGAATCATACAGTTTCTCCGTGATGAAGCACATAGGTTTGGGATTACCCATTACCGAAAACGTCATGAAAAAGGAGTGATAAAAAGTGAGTTGACCCGGATTGAAGGAATTGGCGAATCGTATGCCGGGAAATTACTTTCGGTTTTTAAATCCGTAAAAAAAATAAGAGCGGCTAAAACCGAAGAATTACAGGAAGTGGTTGGCAAGGCAAAGGGGATGATCGTGTATAAATATTTTAATACTGTAAGCCCTGATGACCCCATTGCACATTGAGGGCTTACTCAAAAAATACCTTCGCCTGTTATGTAGTGTGCATCAGAAAATTCGAGTTTTCTTGCAGAGGCTAAATAGTGTGCGCCAGAAAACACCGATATCATCGTTGGACTTGTGTTGAAAACAGTCATTTACAAAAGTAAACTCCTTGTTTTTCAACACTTCGTCCGCCTCGATCTCAGCGATTTCTGACACTCACTTCCTGAAATATGGAGTTTTCTTGCAAACACTATGTATGTAATCGATAATCCACCGAAGAATGCCCGCGGCAGGGATTGGAGTGGTAGCTTACTGAAGTGGCCGCTAATATT
>JAOZRY010000348.1 GCA_029939965.1 Bacteroidales bacterium
AATTGACGGGGGTGCAAGATATTTTTTAATACTAACAGGCTGTGGCGCAGATGAAGCAGATGAAGCAGATTGCCACGCTTCGCTCGCAATAGCCCTGCTCAGCAAAAGAGTACTAATAATAACGACTCCAAAAAAAACGACTTTGCGAGTCGCGAAGCGACGAAGCAACCTGTCTCAAACATTAAACCAGCTTCCTTTAAAAATTAACCACAGCAACTTGTCTCAAACTTTAAATCAGCTTACATTAAAAACATACCGAAGCAACCTTTTGCATCCAAATACTTTATCTCTGAGTACTCCCTGCAAAATCCTACACTCAGTGCAATCTGAAAATATTATACTTTTCTTGCTATTGTAATTCTAATGAGTAATTTTGCTACCCGGTTTTAATAAGGTTTTATGATTGACGCATTAATAACTTCACGGACACGGATAAAACTTATGACAAGGTTTTTCCTCAATTCCAGCACCAGAGGACACCTGCGCGGACTTGCCGTTGAGTTTGGCGAATCGAGTAATGCCATACGGCTGGAACTTAACCGTTTCGAAAAGGCCGGACTGCTCACTTCCAGTAAAGACGGAATTAAAAAAGTGTTTCAGGCTAATACCGGCCATCCTCTCTTTTCCGACATCCATAGTATCCTCCTCAAGCACCTTGGCTTTGATCAAATCATCGAAAAGGTAATAAACGGTTTGGGCGACATACGAAGGGTATATGTTACAGGCGATTATGCCAATGGAAAAGATGCCGGGGTGATCGACTTGCTTTTTACAGGCAATAGTATCGATAAGGAGTACCTTGCCAATTTGGTAAATAAGATGGAAAAGCTCATTAAGCGAACCATCAGTTATGTGGTTTACAGCGAAAACGAGGAAAAAGAATACCTACACCATAAAGAAGACACTGACTATTTGCTCCTGTGGCAAAGCGAGTAGTTGAGGGGGTAGAGAAAATGGTTTTAAAGCCATAAATTGTTTTTTGTTAAGGGTGTCAAATCCAATAGGTTACAGTATTTTTCTGTAACTGACCGGGCGAAGCTGTGCCGGAAAATCATTCTTACCGAACTATGCTACTTACACAAAATAAAAATTCGTTCAATCCGTGTAATTTGATGACCAATAAAAACGACGTTGTAGGATAAGACATAATCTGTATCATACATAAGTTGTACTATCGTTAATAAATTATGAATCAAGTAGGTAATTGACAAAACAAAACTTAAATATTAATAATTTCTCAAAACATCTTTTTTGGGATACCAACCGTTCGAAACTAAATTAAAGAAAAGAATTCTGAAAGAAGTACGTAATTATAATGTAAACATGATGGCAAAAAAATGATAATCGCGAGTGAATCAAAATAAATACATACTATGAACAAGTAAGCACAAACCAAATCGCGCATCCATGAATACAAAAGTAAGCACCAGCAATACAAAAGCTCAAATTCTTAAAGCATATAATGATGTTCTTAAGAAATTGGAAGAAAAGTCAGAAGCGAAACCCAAAGAGGTTCAACAGCGTAAAGATGACCTAAAAACGGTAGAATCCGCTCAAAAAAATAATGAATCAAATATTGTTTCAGGTATTGATGAACTTAAAAATAGCTTTATCGAATCATTGAATAAAGTGCAGGGCGATTTAACAGAAGAATACACAAAACTTGCTGAAATTCAAGCTGCAATAAAAATCGAAAAAAAGAATCTGGAAAACTTATACGGGTTATCAACCAATGCCGACTCTTTTGCTACACTTCTGATAGCTCAACGAGAAAGTCGCGAAAAATTTGATAATGAACAAAAAGAGGCAAAAGAGATTCTAAAATTAGAAATAGCAGAAAAAAAGGTTATCTGGCAAAAAGAAAAATTACTACACGATTCTTTGGAAAAAGAAGAAAAGAACCTTCTACAAAAAACAAGAAAACGCGAAGAAGAAGAGTATAACTACAATCTACAACAAAAACGCAAAAAAGAAACTGATGCCTACCAACTAACAAAGTATAAGCAAGAAGCAGAACTGAAAGATAAAAAGCTAACCTTTGAAAAGGATTTTGCTGAGAGAGAAAAAAGTATAGTTGATACAGAAAAGGAATTTGCATCACTAAAAAAAGCTGTAGAACAGTTTCCAAAAGAATTAGAAAATACAGTAAAACTCGCAACTAAAAAACTTGAAGAGCAGCTAAAACTTGGATTCAGGTTCGAAAAGGAACTGGTTGCAAAAGAAACAGAGGGTATAATTAGCCTAAAGGAGCTTCAAGTTCAAACACTTGAAAATAAAATTGGAGAGATGGAGGCTCAAATAAAGCTACTGGGGCAAAAAGCAGACACCTCCGAAAAATCTGTTAAAGATATTGCCTTAAAAGCAATTGAAAGCTCAACTAAGATTCATGTGGTAGAGAAAGAAAAAACAGAATAGATGGACTTAATTTTGCTGCTATCTTTTGGCAACTGGCTACCTGCCAACAGCTAATCGCTAATCACCATACAATGCGCAACTTCAAAAACCTACAAATCTGGATACGGTTAATATCATTATCAAAAAACATTGATAATTGATTAATGAAGTATAATTTTTCAAAACACGCCATAGAACAAATGGAAAGGAGAAGTCTTTCCAAAACAACTGTTGATGTAGTTTTGTTTGAGCCGGAAAGTATTATTAAATCAGATGATTGTGTTAGTGTTTTTCAAAAAATTGTTGCAGAGGATAAAAACAACTATCTTTATAGGGTTTTTGTAAATATGTGTAAAAAACCACCACTAATAATAACTGCTTATAAAATATCAAAAGTTAGGAAATATGAAGATTAAATATGATAGGGAAGTTGATATAGTGTTTATTCAGTTTTCTGAAAATAAGATAGTTGAAAGCAATGAGGACAAACCGGGTATTATTATTGACTACGATAAAAATGAAAATATTGTTAGCATTGAAGTGATGAATGCTTCAAAGAAAATGGAACATCCAAATAGTGTTAATTACGAATTTGCTTAATAAAAAAGCCCACTAATTACACCAATTAGCATTAAAGGTAAATTAATTTTTAAAGAAAAAGCATATAAGATTATAAGTGTAGCAATGGAGGTGCATAATGAACTATGCAGTAGATTTCTGGAATCTGTTTATTAAGAGGTGTTGGCAATTGAGTTTGATAAAAGAAAGATACTTTATAGAAAAGAAGTAAACTTGAGGTCAAGTATAAAGGCCAAATGTTATCAAAATACTATGAAGCAGATTTCATCTGTTATAAAAAGATAATAATTGAAATTAAAGCCTTAAGTGAATTAATTGGTAAACATGAATCACAAGTTATAAATTACTTAAATGCAACAAACTACAAACTATGGCTTTTGATAAATTTTCGGTAGTGAAAGCCTTGAATATGAACGCCTGATACGATATTTATCATCTAAAGGAATTATGTTAACGAATTACACTAACTTATATGAATGGTTTTCTGCAAGCAGAAAACCATTCGTGTAATCCGATGACAAAAAATGGATTATTGCCTTTGATGAATTTCAGGAAGTAACAAAATTAAATGGAGAGAACTTTGAAAAACTTCTAAGAAGCTGTATCCAGAATTATAAAAATGTTAGTTATCTGTTTCTTGGTAGTAAAACACATTTGTTACAGGATATGTTTAGTAACAAAAACAGGGCATTCTATAATGCAGCAGCAGTAATGGGCATTGATAAAATTAATGAAGATAAATCTGTTAATTATTTGATGACAAGATTTAAATCTTCAGATATTTTCATCGATCAAAAAACAGCACTCCATATACTCCATACAGTTGCGAATATACCATATTACATACAGTTTATTGCTTATGAAATTTGGCAATCCATTATTATTGCCGATAGGAACAAAGTTACAATCAATGATATTGACGAAGCAATTGAAAGCATACTAATGCTGAAATCTGATTACTATTGGGAATTAACAAATAAACAAACAGCTTATCGCAAAAAAGTGCTATATGCAATTAGTAGTTCAGCTGTTGAGATTTTTTCAAAACAAACCGCTCTTAAGTATAATCTCGGAGCCGCTTCAAGCACTCAAAAAGCACTTGAAGTAACTATTGAAAATGGTATTATTGAGCACACCAGAGGAAAGTATGAATTTTCTGACCCGATTTATAGTATATTTATTAACAGATTTTTATAATTACGCTTAGAGGCGTAACGCTAATTGGCGTAATGGGTAATAGTAGCAATATTACTACCAAGGGCTTGCTCAAAAATAACTTTTGGTTTTTATGAACATCTTTTGCCTGCCAGTGCGATGCACGCAGGCAGGCAAAATATTATTCCTAAATTCCCGGACTTATTTCTGAGCAAGTCCTAAGGAAATGATTCGCAAATTATCACTAAAATAATCCGTGTAATCTGTGGACTCTGGGAAAACCCATGTAATTTGATGATAACTCAAAATGAACCCCGTTTGGGAAGACCTTTATGATAAGCTCTGATCTAACAGGCTGAGTGACAGACGAAGCAGATTGC
>JAOZRY010000349.1 GCA_029939965.1 Bacteroidales bacterium
GCTGGTTGTTAATCCCTGAGCTGAAGCTCAGGGGAATTCAGCTCAGGGGAATTCAATCCCCATCATCACCACCCTTTAACAAACGGATTATTCATAATTTCATAGCCAACGGTTGTTGATGGGCCGTGGCCGGGATATACCGTAAAATCATCGCCAAGGGTATAAATTTTGTTTCGGATATTATTGGAAAGTATATCAAGATTACCGGTTGGTAAGTCAGTTCGTCCGATGCTGTCGCGGAAAAGAACATCACCTACTACAACGAATCTGGATTTGTCGTCAACAAAACATACATGCCCATCTACATGGCCGGGAGTATGTAGTACACGCAGAACCGAACTACCAAATTTTATCTCGTCGCCCTCATCAATAAATTCTGTAGGCTCAACTATTTCATCTACTTCGATGCCATACATTTTGCCTTGCTCTTTTATACGCAATAAAAATGGAATCGAATCGCGATGCATTATCGGGAGCAATCCATACTTCTGATAAACAAAAGCAGCACCAAGAACATGATCGATGTGGCAATGTGTGTAAATTTGTGAAACCGGTGTAAGATTTCGCTCCATCAGAAAGGTTTCCAATATATTTTCCTCACCTTCCTCGTGGCAACCCGGATCAACAAGCACAGCCTCTCCGGTTTCATCATAAATAATGTAGGTGTTTTCCTGAAATGGGTTAAAAACAAGTCGTTCGATTTTTATCATGATCTATTTTTTTTAAAGCAATTAATGGTTATTTTGTAATTAACAAATTGTAAAATATTTTGTGTCTTACAAAGTTATGACTTATTGTAATATGTTAGAGCCTGTTTGAATTATTTATAATCAATATTTTGTTCTTCTGGCATCCTTTTTTGGGAAGTCGGGGTTTGTAAGTTTGAAATACAAATTTAAACAGTTTCGGTAAATCGCAAAACTAATAATCAGTTCGAACAGAATTGTTACTACATTTTCGTGACAAAGGGATAATTGAGGGATGAGCAAAATTTTTATTCAAAAAATATTTTCTTCATTATTATTGAAATCTATAGCATGGGTTCTCATGCTACTTCCCGCTGCTGGCTTTTCGCAGTTTTACAATGGCTACCAAATGGAGTTTGGCCGTAGCCGTGTGCAATTTGATGAGTTTTTTTGGACATTCTATAAATTTGATCGTTTCGATACCTATTTTTATTTGAATGGCAAAGAGCTGGCCGTACATGCTTCTGAGTATGCTGATCAACAACTTTTAAAATACGAAGATGAACTTGATACTTATCTTGAGGGTAAAATCCAGTTTATAATTTTTAATAACCTCAACGACCTCAAACAAAGTAATATTGGACTTAGCAGCAATGCCGAATACAACATTGGCGGCATTTCGCACATACTCGGCAATAAGGTGGTTTTGTATTTTGATGGGAGTATGGTAAATTTTGAGCTACAAATCAGGCAGGGTATTGCTCATATACTCCTACAAAATGCCATTTTTGGCAGCAACATTGGCTCTCAGGTTATGAACTCATTTTTGCGAAATTTCCCCGAATGGTACACCGTGGGATTAATTTCATACCTTGCTGAGGATTGGAATACACAATTAGACAACCGCATCAAAAATGTAATTGCCTCGGGGAAGTACAAAAAATTTAACCGGCTGGTGATGGATCAAAGCATGGTAAAAATTGCCGGGCACTCGTTTTGGAGATTTATTGCCGAAACTTATGGCAAGAGCAATATTGTAAATGTTGTAAATATGACCCGTGTGAGCCGGAGTGTGGAAACAGGATTTATGTATGTGCTCGGCCTCTCTCTCGAAACCCTTTATGAAGAGTGGCTTGCTTATTATTCTGATGAAAATGATGCTGAACAACAAATAAGTGTTATGCCCGCCAATGGTTTAACTATTGATGGAAAACGGGTAATGAAACGCAACGATAAAGACCGGAAGTATTCTGAATTTCAGATTAGCCCCGATGGAGAATATGCAACCTTTGTAACCAACGAAACAGGCAAGTATAAGGTTTGGATTCATAACATGAATAGCGGAAAAATAAAAAAACTATTTACCGGTGGTTACAAGCTCGAAGAAAAAATAGACTATTCATATCCAATACTCACCTGGCATCCATCCGGTGAGGTTCTTACCATGGTTACCGAAAAAAAAGGATTAATATGGATTTATTTCTACAATGTGGATGATCGAAAATGGACGCATCAGAATATTTTTGGGTTTGATAAAATTGTGGATTTATCCTATTCAAATGATGGGAGATCACTATTATTTTCGGGTGTTCAAAAAGGGCAAAACGACATTTTCCTCTTTTCCATCTCCTCAGGGAGCTACGAAACGATTACCAATGATATTTATGATGATTTAAATCCAAGATTCCTTCAGGGTACTAACAAAATTATTTTTAGCTCAAACCGAACCAGCGATACATTGCTGTTTGGTGATAATAGATTGCCTGAACACCTGAATCAATATTATGATATTTTTATTTACGATTACGGAACCAGGAATCCTGTTTTGCGCCGCGTAACGAATACTCCGGTTGCCAACGAAATTCAACCACAAAGCTACGATCAGGGTCATTTTATATACCTGAGTGATGGGAACGGGATATTTAACGCATACATCGGAAAACTTGACAGCTCGGTCTCTTTTGTTGATACAGCAGTACATTATCGCTATTTTACCCGCTCATTTCCGGTAACCAATTACCAACGAAGCATCAACGAAATCCATATTAGTGCAAGAGCCGGGTATAAAACCTGGGTGATGAACGAGAACTTGTACGACAGAATGTTTATTGAAGACTTGTATCTTGTGGAAAATCTCGAACCAACCGATCCACAAAATACATCGTACATGAATAAACTTCTGGGTTCAGTAATAAAAGTGAATAGTGTTGGAATCCCATCTCCGGTAGAGAACAATCAAAGAGAACCCGATGAAGTGTCGGGGCAAACCGGCCAACGCAAAAGCTTTAGAAATGTAATGCGGAATGATACCTACAATATTGATCCCGGAACAATTGAATCAGATAGCTCAGGGTTAATTAACATTGATAATTACCAAATTGGCAACCAGGGAATTATTAAAATCAACATGCCCGATAATGTAAATGCTATGAAGGATCGGTTTAGTAAAACAAAAGAAAAAGATGCATTTATCATTCCTAAGCGACAAAATTATTTAACGCAATATAGTATTAGTGAATTGGTTACCCAAATCGATTTTTCGTATCTCAACCAAATGTATCAACCATTTTCGCAATCTGTTACACCCAGCAATAGTGGTAACATTCCGGGTTTTGATATTAAACCAAATTATTCCAGTCCGGGTTTGAGCCCTACCTTTAAAGTAGGCATAACCGATTTGATGGAAGATTATCGGATTATGGGTGGTGTGCGTATTGGTCTTGATTTGGTAAACAAAGAGTACTTTGTAAATTATTCTAACCTGAAAAAGCGAATGGATAAAGAATTCGTTTTTCAGCGTCGTTCGCTTGAGGAGCCGATAATATCAGTATATGTTACAAGGCAAAAAATCAACGAAGGATTTTTTATTCTTACCTATCCCTTAAATCGGGTTTTGAGGGTAAAGGGTTCTTTCTTGTTCAGGAACGAAAATTACATTTTTGCCGGCCCTGATGAATTTGTAATAAGTTATCCAAACGAAATACTCAATTGGGGCGGAGCAAAACTTCAATTGATTTATGATGACACAAAAGTACTTGGATTGAATCTTCATGAAGGCTCACGTTTCATGGTATTTGCCGAGTACAATCAGCTTGTTGAGCAAATTGATAGAAATTTAATTGTAGCGGGTTTTGATTTTAGAAACTATACAAGAATCCACAGGCAATTTATCTGGGCTAATCGTATTGCCGGAAGTACCAACTTTGGATCGGAGAGATTGATATACTACATGGGCGGTACCGATAATTGGATGGGTTCTTCTTTCGATCAGGATACCCGTATCGATCCCGATCAAAACTGGGTTTACCAGGCACTGGCAACCAATATGCGCGGGTTTAATCAAAACATTAGAAATGGGAACAATTTTTTGGTAATTAACTCTGAGTTTAGATTACCTGTTTTCAGGTATTTGCTTAATAAACCAATCCAATCAGAATTTATTAAAAATTTCCAGGTTGTAGCTTTTGGAGATTTAGGTACCGCATGGACGGGCTGGAATCCTTACGATAAAGATAATGTGTTATACACCCGATACGAAGAAAGCGGTCCGTTGCGTATCAAAATTCAGTACGAAAAAGATCCGATTATTGGCGGAGTAGGTTTTGGGGCTCGAACTAAGTTGCTCGGATATTTTATTAAAGGCGATCTGGCCTGGGGAATTGAAGACGGGAAAATTAAAAAAACACCTAAGTTTTACATCTCCATGAGTCTCGATTTTTAGAGTATGCTCAGAAATACATTAAATGCAAATTTCTACTACCATTTTAATGGTAAACAATGATCCTGTTGTTCTGATAATAAGTTTGTT
>JAOZRY010001061.1 GCA_029939965.1 Bacteroidales bacterium
TCAAAAATTCTCAGCAAAATCAATTTCGATGAAAATAAATAGTAACAAATCATTAATCACAGGCCTGGTGCTTATATTAAGTATTGCAGTTTTTTCGCAGCCGATTATCTATAACAAACATGTTGATCGTGGAGCTTCTGATGATACTCCCGAAAACAGTATTGATTCTGAAACTTTTTATGTAAACGGAAACTCCGGAGATGACAGCAATCCGGGTACAGATAGTCTCCCGTGGAAAACCATTCAAAAATCTTTTTACAGCGCAAACCCCGGAAGTATGGTTTTGATACATGGTGGAATATATAATGAAGAAATTTTTGCTGCTGTTTCGGGAAATGATGTTGAAGGCTACATCACGTTTAGTAATTTTGAAAATGATGTGGTAATTGTGGATGGATCGGGTTTTCCCGAAATATTGTTGTTGGATATTTCGGGGAATTCTTATCTGAAAATTGATGGTTTGGAATTTAGAAATGCTATTGGAAATTATGCAATCGGAATTTTAATTTCTAATGCAGCCAAAAATATTCAAATTATTAATTGTAAGATTCATGATATACATTTTTCATCCGACCCCAACCCTCCTGTAAATTCCAACCAAAACAACTTTTTTGTTGAATTGGATGGTGAACCACAAAATTTAACGCTCGATTACAACGTATGGTTTTGCCCTGATGGTGCTGAATGGGCAGAGTTTTATTGGAATGGTGAAGATTTGTATGGGTTCGATGAATACCTGAATTTTACAGGACAAGATCAATACTCTCAGTTTATAAACCCGCAGTTTAAAAATCTGGCAGAAGGGGCGGAAGGGTTTTATCTCACCGCCAATTCCCCTGCCATCAATGCTGGAAATCCGGGTTTTATAGCCGGTGGAAATGAAACGGATCTTTACAATCATGCAAGGATATATGATGAAATTATTGATATTGGATGTTACGAATTTTATGGAGAATTTATCAGCCGACAGATTGAATTAACTGAAGGGTGGAGTGGCATTTCAAGTTTTTTACTTCCATCCAACACAGATATCGAAGCCATGTTTTACCCCATTTTAGATAATTTAATCATTTTAAAAAATGATAATGCATCCTATTATCCGGCAGCAAATACCTGCATCTTAAAGGATTGGGTTTATCATTCAGGTTATATGATAAAAATGTTAGAGGCCTCAAGTCTTACAATTTCCGGATTTAAACTCCCTAATCACCGATTTTCATGTATAATTTCTACCCTAAATAATCAGGATGAAGCAGCACTAAT
>JAOZRY010001062.1 GCA_029939965.1 Bacteroidales bacterium
TTGCTTCGCTGGAAGACAGCTCATTTGGCATGATTGTCGGGATTACATCATCAGCGTCTGCTTTTTTCTCATTCCTCTGGATTTATTCGAAAAGAAGCCATAATATCTTACAGTATGCTCATATCTGCTGGGAATATGTGTTACCAGCCTGGCAAGCCAGTCCAAAGCATTAAATGGGTCCCATTGTTCGTGGTTCGTCTATTTTCATCTCGTTTATCTATTTGTTGTTAGACCAGTATAATAAATATACAGGTCTATACTGGCTATTTATTATATTCTGATTCCAAACTGTGTGTTTGTTTAATCAAGATGGATTTACCTTGTAATTCGCAAAAGCCGCGTCTTTGAAATTCATTTAATGCTCTACTAAAGGTTTCGCGACTTGTTCCAACCATATTTGCCATATTTTGTTGTGTTGGGCGTTCTTGAATTAAAATTCCTTCGTCAGTTTCAATACCATTTTTTTTTGCCATATCCATAAGTATTCTAGCAACTCTTCCATAAACATCAAGCAATGCCAGATTTCCGATAATATCATCAGCTCTTCTAAGGCGAGTACATAATTCGTGCATTACTGCCATATTAATATCAGGGTAATCAATGAGCAAATTCAAAAACTGTTTCCGATGAAGAATCAGCAATTTCGAATCTTCAATTGCTATTACATTGGCACTTCTAGGGGCACCATCAAGTAGCGACATTTCCCCAAAAAAGTTCTGAGTGCCAAATATAGACAAGATGATTTTTCTACCTGATTCGCCATACAAAACGACTTTTACTTTACCAGTGGCTATAATAAAGAGAGAATCGCCCTTATCTTCTTGGCTAACTATAACGCTATCTTTAGAGTACTTTTTAAGAGATAACAGTTTTTCAACCTTCTCTAGGTTATCTTGAGTGAGGCTGGCAAAGATAGAAACCTTTTTCAGCAATTCATTATATTGTCCGCTCATGATAAAGACCCTGCTGATACATTATTAAGTTAAGCCAATTACTATATTCGATTACTTGCATTATATATCAGATAGGGATTAAGTCAAATAGGTTGTGAAATTCATCTATTATCGGGATGGGTCGGTAATACTCCAATATCCCATAATAGTTCATCCAGCCCCGTATATATTCCGCTAACTTTTTAAAACGGTACTACATTGAAACAAACCAGCTTCTTCCGGTAAAGAGACGTATACGCCGCTTAAATTCCAGCAAAGCTTTATCACTCCACCTGATTTTGCCATGTACAAATACAAAACCAAGAAAAC
>JAOZRY010001063.1 GCA_029939965.1 Bacteroidales bacterium
ATACTTTTGCAAAAAACATTGTGATATGATTAAACGTATTGTCGAAAAAAACATCCTCGAAAAATTAAAAACAGGTAAAGCCATAATTATACTCGGCCCGAGGCAAACAGGAAAAACCACACTCGTTAAAAAAGTACTTGATGGGTTGGGCGACTATTGCTTTTTAAATTGTGATAATACCTCTGTCAAAACCCAACTTGAACAAGCTAATACCCAAAAACTTCGTCAAATAATTGGCAAACATAAAATTGTTTTTGTTGATGAAGCACAACGAGTTAAGGATATCGGGCTAACACTAAAACTAATTACTGATGAAATGCCGGAAGTACAACTTTTCGTTTCGGGTTCTTCCTCACTGGAACTGTTGAGCGAAATAAGTGAACCGCTTACCGGGCGTAAATGGGAATATATGTTGTTCCCGATTTCCTGGCAGGAATTAACTGATCATATTGGATTTCTTGATGCGAAAATGCAATTGGAGAATCGGTTGATTTTTGGAATGTATCCTGAGGTAATCACCAATCAAGGAGATGAAAAAGACGTTTTAATACAGCTGACAAGTAGCTATCTTTATAAGGATTTACTTGAATACAAAGGCATACGAAAACCGGATTTGATCATTAAACTGTTGCAAGCACTTGCTTTTCAGGTTTCTTCAGAGGTTTCTTTTAATGAACTGGCAAATCTTTTAGGCGTTGATAAAAACACGATCTACACTTACATAGACTTATTGGAAAAAGCGTTTATCATATTTCGGTTGTATCCTTTCAAGAGAAACCTTAGAAATGAAATTTCCACAAGCCGGAAAATATATTTTTATGACAATGGAATCCGAAATAGCTTGATTGCAAATTTTAACCCCATAGCTTTACGACAAGATAAAGGTGCTCTTTGGGAGAATTTTCTTATTAGCGAACGAATGAAATATCTGAATTATAATAAGATTTGGACAAACAAATATTTTTGGAGAACCCATGCACAACAAGAGATTGACTACATTGAAGACAAGGATGGAAAACTTTATACCTACGAATTTAAATGGAACCCAAAAAAGACAGTAAAACTACCCAGGTCGTTTTCCGTTGCTTACCCTAATTCGGAGTATGAAATAGTGAACGCGGAAAATTTTGACCGGTTTTTACTTTCCCAATAAAGCTTCACTGCCCTCATGTTTATTTTAACTAATTTTATCCCCAAAATAAATCCGCATCATCATGAAACAAAAACAAATAGAACTGCTGCAGCAACAGATTGATAAACT
>JAOZRY010001064.1 GCA_029939965.1 Bacteroidales bacterium
CCGGCAACCTCGGGCATAGAAGTAACGTTGGAAGTTACTACCGGAACATCGCAATAAAAAGATTCGACTATCGGAATGCCAAAACCTTCGAAGTAGCTAACATAGGTAGTTGCCAAAGCCGAAGCCAGAACCTTATGAAGGTCAGCGGCATCCAATCTGCCCGAAAAAATTACATCCGATTGATACTGCATTTTGTTAAAGGCCTCTTCAATGTCGCCAGTCCACCATTTTTTTTCGCCAACAATGAGAAGTTTTATATTTTGGTTGTCTGTTGCTTTAAATATATCAAAGGCCTGGAAAAGCCGTGCCAAATTTTTTCGGGGATGCAACGAACCTACAAAAATAAAATATAAAGCACCTTCCGAAAACCTGTTTCTAATTTCTACTTTTACATGCTCCTCAACGGGTTTAAAAGTTTCGTTTGCTCCATTATAAACCACGTCAATTTTATCCTTTTCAACGCCATATAAATTTACAGTATCATTTTTCGAATATTCAGAAACTGTGGCAATTCTTTTGGCCTTATGAGCATAAGCCGGAAAATAATTTCTGTAAAACTTACGCTCCATCCAGGGCAAATCCTTTGGGTAATGTTCAAAATTCAAATCGTGAAATACATTCATCGAAGGAACATTGGTATTTAAGGAGAGGTATCCATCGGGCGAGAAAAACATATCAGCACCAATTTTTTTTAAAGCTCTTGGAACAGCATGCTCAAACCAAATGTAATAAAGTGCCGGATGCCTCGCTTGTGGCGAAACAACCACCGGACTTATGTTGTTGGAAAAGATAAACTCTTCATCAAATTTCCTGTCAAAGAGAAAATAAAAATCGTGTTCGGGATGGCTTCTTGTAATTCGTTTCAGGCTTTCAAAGGTAAACCACCCAATCCCTTCGAGTTTGCCTTTTATTAGTAGCCTGGTATTTACTGCAATTTTCAATGTATTGAATTTTTGGCAAAGTTAGAGCATTTTCTAATAAGGGCTTTACAAATGCACCAAAATAGTGTCCGTCTCTAATGTCCGATTTCTTCGTTACGCTTGTCTTTAAACCCAGATACTACGGCAAGCTCTGCACATAACATTTACAAAAGTAAACTCCTGGTTTTAAAGACTTCGCTGGGCCTCGAACTCGAACATTCTGGCTATCCACATAACGTTGGACACCACTAATTGTCAATTCATTATAAAATAGTGTATTTTTTACTACCGAAATTTACGCAGTCATATTCTATCTATTCTTTTCATTTTCCGGAAAAA
>JAOZRY010001065.1 GCA_029939965.1 Bacteroidales bacterium
CGACCTTGCCAAGGTCGAAGTCGCGGGTTCAAATCCCGTTTCCCGCTCCATACAACTGCCTTAGACTGATTTGCTGTTTAATGATTATCTGCCTGCAATAAGGTGCAAAAGTCTATAATTTAGTTTAAAATGCTTTTTAAATGAATAGGCAATAGGCGGCTTGGCCAAGTGGTAAGGCGACGGCCTGCAAAGCCGTTATTCTCCGGTTCAAATCCGGAAGCCGCCTCCATAAAATCAATAAGGGTTTCAAGAGTTTCTTGAGACCCTTTTTTTATGGTTTAAAAATTCATTTCCAACCTTCAGAGTGATTTCAGTCAATATTTTATGCAGAGTGATATTTTATGAATATTTACTTCAAAAGAATGTCCTTATGGCCTTTCACGCCGGATAGTTTCGCCAATTTCATTTTAACGCGTCTAAATCAGAGTTTTCATATTTGTTTGTTCCCGGCAAACTCTTCTTATGCTTCCAGCATTTTATTGCATTATCTCTACTTTGATTTGGATTTGCTTTGAAAAAATCTCTCGTGTATTGATTGTACTCAAATTGAGAACCAATCTTGTATTTCTTTCCTGATTTCTTTTCCGCTTCTATTCTAAGCCATTTATCAACAGCTTCTTGATATGTCTTTCCAACATTTGCTTTCATCCAATTCATGAAAATTACATTGAACTTGAATCTTTCCCCTATTGCTGACTTGAAAAATGCTCTATGGCGTTGGTCATTTTTATAATTTGCTGGAATTTGAGCATCAAGCATTATTGGATGAATTTCTCCAGAATGATTCGCAGAATGTTTCACTTTTGATGCAAGTTTTTCCCCTGTATCTAAATAATGTGCGATTCGTTCTTGTAACTCTTTTTTCTTACCCGATAAATAAAGCCCGTTGTCTCGACAAAATGAGACCAATTCAGCTTTAAGCCAATAATAATTTTGAAAACTTTCAAGAGGAATATCTTTAGTAAGTTCAGGTTTCACAATTTTCTCATTTGTTTCATATAGTTTTAAATTTCTGAATAGACTTTTACATTAAGCGGGCTGACGCAGCCGCCGAGAACGTTTGGGTAACGGGCAGCAAGGGTTCCCAATAAAGTTGATTGAAAATAACACTGTTCCAAAGTTGTTTCAATATTTAATAAAAGGCAGACCCTTGCTGTCCGGTTCACCCGTTGGTTCGGCAACCCTTGCTCGGGATTCTTTTATAGCATTAAGAATATCTCCTGTTGTTGCTTTTGTTTTTACTCCTGCAACATCAAAA
>JAOZRY010000350.1 GCA_029939965.1 Bacteroidales bacterium
TTGCTGTTAACGATGCCTTGGCAAAAAGTTTTGGCAAAGAAAAAGACCAACTTATTGGTATCTCAATGTTCGAAATCCTTCCCAATAATATAGTAAAAAAAAGAAAGGCTATTCTGCAAAAAATAGTAGAATATAAAAAACCATTACAATGGGAAGATGAACGGGCAGGGAAGTGTTTCGACAACAATGTTTATCCGATTATTGAAGAAGATGGAAGCGTAAAGCAAGTTGCGTTTTTTGCGAAGGATATTACAAAACAAAAAAAAGCCGAAGAAAGATTTCGCTTTATTCTGGAAAACTCTATCATGGTGATTTACAATCTCAATTTGAGTACTGGTACGTATGATTACCTTAGCCCTGCTGTTAAAGAAATATATGGGTATCCTCCTGAATATTTTATTGGCGGAGGCCTCGAAAAAAGTCTTAATGATTTCCATCCGGATGATATAGAAAAAATGAGTGCCCATTTAGAAAAACTGTTATCCGGAAAACTAGAAAATTTTTCATCCACAGTAGAATATCGATTCAAACATCCAAAATTAGGATATCGATGGATGAGCGATACAAGAACAGCCATATTTGACGATAATGGGAATCCCATATCTTTAATAGGAAATGCTTACGACATTACCGATCGCAAAAAATCAGAAGAAACAATTAAACGAAACCTTGAATTTCAAAAATTGATTTCTTCAATATCATCAGGTTTTGTGGGGACTTTTAATTTAGATGATTCAATAATTAAACTTCTTAAAAGCATTGGTGAATTTAGTGGCGCAAGTCGTTCATACATTTTTCGGCTTCACAACAACGGAAAAACCATGGACAATACCCACGAATGGTGCACAGAGGGTGTTGCCCCACAAATTGATAATCTACAAAATCTATCAGGAGATACATTCCCATGGATAATGTCGAGGCTACACAAAAGCGAAATTATTCACATTAAGGATGTTTCAACATTACCTCTGGAAGCCCAGACGGAAAAGGAGATATTCGAAATCCAAAACATTAAATCCCTTATAATTTTCCCACTAAATATTTTTGGTGAATTAATTGGCTTTATCGGGTTCGACAATGTGAGAGAGGCGAAAGCCTGGAGTATCGAAACCATTAAAGTTCTTAAAATATCTTCCGAAATACTGGCAAATACAATACATAGCAAAAATGCCGAAAACGAACTTATAGTTAGTGAAGAAAAATACAAATCCATTTTCGAAAACAAAGGTACTGCAACTGGTATTTTTGATAAAGATATGACCATAATAACCTGTAATTCAAAGTTTGAAGAACTAAGTGGCTATTCGAAACAGGAAGTTGCAGGCATTATGAAATGGCCTGACTTAATAGCAAAAGAAGACCTGGAAAGATTGCATAAATATCATTTGCAGCGAACTGATAAAACTAAAAATACGCCAACACAATATGAATGTGGGATTATTAAAAAAAATGGAGAGCAAATATATTGTTCCTTAAATATTGGATTGAGCGGCACAGACAGAATAGCATCGTTGATAGATATCACAAAACGAAAAGAAGCTGAACAAGCATTGCAGAAAAGTGAAAAAAAATTCCGATCATTAATCACAAATATTCCTGATGTTGTATGGACAACAGATATAAAGGGTAATACAAGTTTTATAAGTGAAAATGTAAAAAGCGTTTATGGGTATTCCAAAAAAGAAGTGTATGAAAGCGGTGTCAGACTTTTTATTGAAAATATACACCCTGAAGATCAGGGATTAGTTAAAAAAGCTTTCGGAAACCTGTTTTTGAACGGGCATAAGTTTGATATAAAATATAGAATTAAAAAGAAAAATGGAGAATGGATATGGTTACACGACAGAGCAATAAACATTTTTGAAAAAGATGGCATTCAATATGCGGATGGTATCTTTTCTGATATCACAGAAATCATTAATGCCGAAAAAGCCCTGCGGGAAAATGAAGATAAATTCAGGTCTATATTCGAAGCCGCTACCGATGGGATTTTATATGTAGATAAAAAAGCAAGAATATTAGATGTAAATCCCGCTTTTACAAAAATAACTAGTATCCCAAAAAATGAGGTTGTTGGAAAAACTGGGATATACCTTGCAAAGAAATTTGTAACTATTAAACAATTACCAGCTATTATAAAAATGGTAAAGGCGTGGGTTACTACAAAAAAAACAAAATCAATCGAATTAGAATTTAATAATAAAATACTTGATATTTTTACTTACGAGATATCCCATAGTGAAAAACACATGGGGGTTATCAGGGATATTACAAACCAGAAGCAATCAGAAGCAGAGCTTCGCAAAAGCAGGGAGCAATATAAATCGGATTTCGAATTGTTCAGGCTTATGGCCGATAATTCCGCCGATATGTTGTGGGCAAAAGATATAGAAGGCAGGTTTACATTTACCAACAAGGCTATTTGTAAAAATCTGATTAATGCAAAGGATGTGAACGAAGCTATTGGAAAAGATGTAATGTTTTTTGTTAATCGCGAAAGAGAAACACATCCCGAAAATAAGCAATGGTTCACATTTGGCGAAGATTGCGGCGATTCGGATGCCATAACAATTGCCAATAAAAAGACCTGCCGTTTTGATGAATATGGAAATGTATTTGGAAAATATCTGTATTTGGATGTTTACAAAACTCCACTCCGGAACAATAAAGAAAAAATGATTGGTACTGTTGGAAGTGCAAGGATAGTAACCAAAGAGAGAGAAATTGAACATGAACGCAGAAAGGCAGAAAAAGCATTACGAGAAAGTGAAGAAAAATTCCGAAGCGTTTTAAGGTCAATGGACGATATTGTTTTTGTTTTGGACAAAGAGAATCGTTTTATTTCTGTAAATGTTGATGAAAACGAAAGTGAATTACTGCTTAAACCCGAAGTGTTTTTAGGTAAAAAACATTCGGAAATAGTACCGAAACATATCGATGATTTGTTTAATAAAGCAATGATAAATGTTAATAAAGGGGAAACTGAAGAATATGAATATTCCCTTGAAATGCGAGATGAAATTCGTTGGTACGCATTAAAAATATCCCCGGTATTAAATGATGGTAAGTTTGATGGCTCAGTTTCGGTTGTACGCGATATTACAGAAAAGAAACAAACTGAGCAAGTGTTGCGGGAAAGTCAATCCCGTTTCAAAGCACTGTCAGAAGCTACGTATGAAGCAATATTTATTTCCGAAAAGGGTGTTTGCATTGAAACGAACGAAGCGGCAGGTAATATGTTCGGATATTCTTATGATGAAATAATTGGCATTTTCGGGACCGATGTTATTGCCCCGGAAAGCGAAGAGCTTGTTAAAAACAATATGATATCAGGTTATGAAAAACCTTATGATGCAATTGCACTGCGCAAAGACGGCACTAAATTTCATGCCGAATTTCAGGGTCGTACATTCACCTATAAAGGCAAAAAGGCACGGATAACTGCCGTAAGGGATATTTCAATACGAAAGAAGAATGAACTATTATTGCAAGAGAGCAAAATGCAATTGGAAGAAGTAAATACAAAATTACATGAAATTGTATTGGAGGAAGTTAAGAGAAGCAGAAAGAAAGACCGTTTGATGGTAGTTCAATCAAAACAAGCTGCCATGGGCGAAATGATAGGAAACATAGCTCACCAGTGGCGGCAGCCGCTCAACGATGTTGGGCTGTACGTTCAAAATTTACAGGATAGCTACGAATTTGGTGAACTTACTGATGAGCGTTTAAAAAGTACGGTAGAAAAAACCATGAACAAGCTGCAATACATGTCGCAAACTATTGATGACTTCCGAAACTTTTTCCGTTCTGATAAGGAAAAATCAAAATTTTCATTATCAAATAGCTTAAATAAAACACTTTTGCTTATGGAGGCAAGCTTTCGGAATAGTACAATCGAAATTATACTAAATATCCGTGAAGAGCCTCACATCACAGCATATCCTAATGAGTTTTCGCAGGCTGTTCTAAATATCCTGAATAATGCAAAAGATGTTTTGATTGAAAGAAAAATTCAAAATCCATGCGTAAAAATCAACCTGTTAAAACAAGACGATAAAGCTATTGTAACCATCGCAGATAATGCAGGCGGAATAAACAAAGATATTATTGATAAAATATTTGAACCATATTTTACAACAAGAGACAAATCAACCGGAACAGGACTGGGATTGTATATTTCAAAAACAATCATCGAAAGAAATATGTCGGGAAAACTTTCTGTTAAAAATACCAAACAAGGTGCTGAATTTAGAATTGAGTTGTAATATTGAGGCATTGACAAGAAATAAAAAAACCGAAAATAATATGTCAAATAAATTGTATTTTTACAATGTATGAATTGTATCATGTAAAAACAGCAAATTTGTTATTAATAATTGTTGGGAGATGAAAAAAAGAAAGCGGTTAAATATCGGACAATCAGATTTTAAAGATATTATTGAAAACGATAATTATTTTATTGATAAATCAC
>JAOZRY010000351.1 GCA_029939965.1 Bacteroidales bacterium
GTAAGCAATCCATCAAAAATCGAAGATGCCTATACCCAAATAAACAATGCTGTAGTCCTTGTTATGACTGAGTTAGGAATGGTTGCTTAATAAAAAAAAACGTGAATTTTATTCACGTTTATAAAAAGTAAAAACATAGCCATTCCCGGATAAATACTTTATCCGGTTTTATGGAAAAAAGTTTACGAAAATTTACAAAAGGCTCTAAAAATATGTTTTTGTATATTTTTGGTCAATTGCAAATTTGCAGGGTGTCCAATAATGAACATTACTGGTTTTTTTATCGCACAAAACAAATATTGATTTTGTTCTTATTTAATATTAATGGTATGATAATTAAACGATTAATAGAATTGGTATGATTTTAGATACGCGAAAATTCTTAACATATTCATTTTATTTAACTAAATTATAAACTAAAAACTTATGAAACGTCTTTTCTTAACAATGTTTGCGGCCGTACTTTTTGGCCTTAGCATAAATGCTTCAACTCCACGCCCTGATGAGGGAATGTGGTTACCAATGTTTGTAGATCGTCTCAATTGGGTTGATATTCAGGAAATGGGATTGCAGCTTACAGCTGAAGAACTTTACAGCATTAATAATTCAAGTTTAAAGGATGCAATAGTTGGCCTGGCCAGCGGTTCGGCACCGGATGGCTATTTTTGTACAGGCGAAATTGTATCCGATCAAGGATTGCTTTTTACAAATCATCATTGTGGCTTCAATGCAATCCAAAGTCATAGTACCATTGAGCACGATTACCTTACTGATGGTTTCTGGGCCATGAGCTACAAAGAAGAACTATCCAACCCCAACCTTACTGCTTCTTTCCTGATAAGAATGGAAGACCTTACTAATAAAATTGTTCCTGAACTCAGCGACACACTCTCGCAAACCGAAAGAGGAAAAAAAATCAGGGAAATCACCAAAGACATTAAAGAAGAAGCCTCCGAAGATGGAAAATATGATGTAGTTGTTAAAAGCTTTTTTGGAGGCAATGAATATTACATGTTTGTTTACGAAACCTACAAAGATGTTAGGCTGGTAGGTGCTCCCCCATCATCAATCGGCAAATATGGCGGCGACACCGACAACTGGATGTGGCCACGTCATACTGGCGATTTCAGTATATTCAGGGTTTACAGTGCTCCCGATGGTTCTCCGGCCGAATACTCCGAAGACAATATCCCATTCAAGCCGCGCCATTATTTACCAATTTCGCTCAAGGGCGTTAAAAAAGACGACTTTGCTATGATCTGGGGATACCCCGGTTCTACCGAAAGATACCTTACATCTTATGGAATTGAATTTGCATTGGATGCAAAAAATCCAGCAATAATTGATATTTTTGGTACTACACTCGGTGTAATGAAATCGTACATGGATACCGATGAAGCCATACGGATTAAATATGCTGCTGATTATGCAAGCACAGCTAATAGCTGGAAGTATTTTATCGGTCAAACCAAAGGCCTTAAAAATTTGAATGTTAAAGCTAAAAAGAAAGAGATAGAAAATAAGTTCTCGAAATGGGTAAATAAAAATTCGACCCGAAAAGAAAAGTATGGCGATGTGCTCGAAAATATTGCTGCCGGATATGATGAAATGAATGAGGTGGTAAAACAGATTTATTACCCGGCTATTGGCTCAGGAAGTATAGAAATACTTGGCCAGGCCGGACAGGGAAATCAGTTGGCCGGCTTGCTCGAAAATGCTAAAGAAAATAAAGCCGCCATTGCAGAAACCACAAAAGCCATGAAAGAAGATGCGGAGGAGTTTTTTGCTGATTATGACATGGAGATGGATAAAGATATGATGAAGGCTGTTTTGCATCTTTACAAGAAAAATTTAACCGCCGATCAGTTACCTGACTTATTTATAACAATCGATGAAAATTACAATGGAAACATAGATAGTTATGTAGATGAAATGTTTGAAAAATCCATTTTTGCCAACAAAGAGCGAATGATGAAATTTTTGAATAAGCCAAAAATGAAAACACTAAATAAGGATTTGGCTTTTAATGCGTCAAATTCGTTGCAAGGAGTTATGGGAATGTATGGTGGCCAATATCGTAATGCATCTATGAAGGTGAACGATGGCATGAGGTTTTTCATTGCCGGACTTCGCGAAATGAATCCTGATAAAAAATACTATCCCAATGCCAATTCAAGTATGCGTTTTTCGTATGGTACAGTTCAGGATTACTACCCGGCCGATGCTGTTCATTTCGATTATGTAACACACCTGAGTGGAGCTATGGAAAAAGAAGACCCGACAAATCCTGAATTTGTTGTTTCCGAAAAACTCAAAGAACTGTATGAAACAAAAGATTATGGCAGGTATGGGCAGGATGGTAAGCTTATAGTTTGCTTTCTTTCGACCAACGATATTACAGGTGGTAACTCTGGTAGCCCGGTAATGAACGGAAATGGCGAATTGATCGGCATTGCCTTTGATGGTAACTGGGAAGCAATGAGCGGCGATATTGCTTTTGAACCTGAGCTGCAAAGAACCATAAATGTTGATATACGCTATGTGCTTTTTGTAATAGATAAATATGCCGGCGCACATAACCTGATTAATGAATTAACCATCGTGAAATAGTTTTTAGTACCACATAAAAAATAAAAAACTCCCACCGGATATTTCCGTGCGGGAGTTTTTTTTTGCAATCATCTTCAATTAATTTCCTGCATTTACCCAAAGAACAATTATACCTGCAAGTAGCAAAGCAATAATTATAATTCCAATAATTTTTCTTTTTCGTTTATGTTTCTTTAATTCACCATCAAAGCTTTTGAAGGTATTTTCTTCGAGATTAAATAATGCATTTTTTAACTGATCGAGGTAAACGCTAAACATAACTTTATACAAAAAAAACGAAATTATATATGTAAAAATGTAAAATATAGAAAGAAGTAAAATTTTACGAATCTCAAAAATGCCATCGCCGTTTTCCATCGTAAGGTTTATGGTAAACGTTGCGAGCACAACTGTTAACGAAACACAGTGAAGTGCCGTTTGAAATTGAGTGTTGAGATATTTAACTTTATTAACCAACAGGCTTTTTAAATCCAGGCTCGTTAAATCCATATTTTTAATTACACCAAGTTGAATATACAAATAGCCCGATACAAATATTGTAATTATTATAAGAACAATAATTGCAGAAAATATACATGCATTATTCAAATAGAAAAATATATTGTAAATAAGCATAGCAGTTGCAACCACCGAAAGAACAATACCAAACCAAATAATTTTCGGCAATTTAGATGAAATGCTAATCGAAGTTTCGGAAATGGATTTGATTATAAAATCATCGCTAACCGTTTTATCTTTTGAAATTTGCTCGTTTCCTTTGTCCCATATTTCTTCAATTCTATCCATAATCTATGGTTTATAACATTATTTTTTTCAGTTTCGCTTTTATACGCACAATTTTCACACTCACATTTTTTTCACTCAATCCGGTAATTCCACTAATTTCGGCGTAGGTTTTTTTTTCGAGATACAACAAAATTATTCCCTTTTCAATATCATTTAGTTTTGCAATTGCTTTATACAACCCATTAATATCTTCATCCAAATTCGGGATGTCATCTTTCTCTGCCACATCGTATTGTTTTTCCGACAAGGCTTCTACCAAAGGGCTTGCTTTCGATTTTCTAATATTTGTAATTGCTGTATTCAAAGCAACCCTATACATCCATGTGCTAAACTTCGCCTTTTTATTAAAGCTCGGAAACGACTTCCATAATTGAAGTGTAATTTCTTGCATCATGTCCTTTTTTGCTTCCGAATTATTGCAATATATATTACACACCTTATGAATAATGCCATCATTTTCGGAGATGCTTTTTATAAAAATATCTGTCAGGTTTTCATTATTCATAAAGTAAAAGTAACGAAATATTACAAAACAGTAAATATCATTGCAACAACCCCCGAAACAAAGGTTATCGATGCTATTGATAAAATAATGATTCTCGTTGTTTTGTTAAACTCAATTGGTTTGGTCTCTTTTTTTTGTTTGTTTAAATAAACGGCAACAGCAAAATTTATAAGAATAAATGGCAATATGTAGCTATCGATATCGCCATTAGTAAAATAATTTAAAATCATTATTCCTATTGCACAAACTGCGGTAATAATTCCTAAAAATTTCATTGGATTTAATTTCTTCGATTTCATATTTCATATCGTTTTAAAAAAGTTAATAATTATACAATAAGTCGCAGTTTTTTTAAATCACTACACTTTTAGTAAAAAATATTATTTTTTTATTAAAATGATGATTTGGGCGGCTGCGGGCTTTCCGTTTGTAGTTGCCTTGTACCCGCTGTATTTTTGTAAGCCGTACGTGGGCTTACAGCCTACGCCGGCCAACAAAAATATCAGCGGCCACTTCAGCAAGCTACCACTCCAATCCCTGCCGCAGGCATTCTCCGATGAATGTTC
>JAOZRY010000018.1:0-7083 GCA_029939965.1 Bacteroidales bacterium
TCATTTCTATCACCCCACAATCCGTATTCCATTACTTTGTTTGTAGCTTTAACCATGCTACGCATTTTGCTATTTCACAATTAATTTATAGGACTCGAAATTTAAATCATCGAAAATTTTTACAAAATAAATACCGCTATTAGGTACAGGTATCTGAAAAGATTTACTATTTGCATACGCCGGTATTAGTATATTATTTTCGGTATAGATGGTATGGCCAAACATATCGCAAACCTCAATATTAATTTTAACCTCTTTTTGATATATTGGTTTAATAAAAACAACCCCGTTGTTAGGATTGGGATACAGTATGAAATTTGATTCTTCTTCGCTTTTACTAAAGTTATTTATTGAGGAAATAAAAACATTCATGTTTTCGACAACTACTTGCGGTCTGTTTTCTAAAAATGCCTTGATGTTGATGTCGATATCATTTTCCCAGGAACTATACGAATCCGGAAAATTCCAACGTCCAATATGCCTGAGCATTTCATTTTGATACAACTGTTTTACATCTTCAAGCTTTTGTAAAGTTATATCGGAGTTAAAGCAATTCGTCAATAAATAATTATACCTTTCAACAAATTGATCTACAAAAACCTCATTAGTAAAAAGTTTCCTGAACAATAAAGCAGCATGTGGAAAGTATGGCCATGAGCCGGTATTTAATGTCATGTGCCTGAACATATTGTAATTGTAATGGAGATAACCGGCATCAATATCAAAAAATATCCACCTCCATTTACTTTCAGGATCAATCTCTCTCCACCATCTATTATTACTCCGGGGCCAGTCGATATTTGCAAAAAACATTTCAGCTATATGGTAATCTATAAAATTGCTAATATCAATTATCGAATCAATAAACTCATAATTTTCTTCTATAGAAAAATCCATATCAATAATTATCTCCTCCAAATCCCAAAAATGATTTCCATAATACAGCTCTTCTACAATAACCGAATCCTTATCTATGTTGTATAAATAACTAATATACCGTTCATCGGTTTTATCCATTAGCGTATGAATACCCCAATACTCGCCATTTAAAAATACTACAACCGGATTGAAATCCTGATACTCAATATCCAAATCACGAACAATATCGTGTGCCAGTGCATCTGCAATAATTGTTTGTCCGTTGTATGCTCCCATGGTTGCACGCAAAACAAAACGCTTATACTTATTTACATTTCTATGTGGTAATAGCGGATATTCAAACCAGGATTTTCCATATTCGGAGCGGGCATATAATTTTATGGATTTTTGGGCTGCCTGTCTTGTTTTACCACCATGTATCCTGATACCGGTATTTTGTGCAAACCCCATATTACCAGCCGAATCGAAATATTCGATATGAACAGGCCTTTCCCATGTAACATCCTTTATAAAATAATTACCACTCCATTCAGGGTTTGCCGTATCGTAATTAACACCCGGAACGTAAATGCCTGTTTCCGGCGAAAAGAAATTATTGAAATCAGAAACAATGGAGATTACCGGCATATCATATTTCGCGTTTATAAGGCTGTCGATAATAAATGTTTGGGTATATACCGGGCTGGTTTTAACTCCATTGCTGAACGAAGCGCAACGAAAAACAATTGCTTTGTCGATAATTTCTTCCGGCAATGACCATGCCTTAAAAGTGATTAGTTCCTGAGGAGGGGATGTTGGTATTTCCGACAAAACATTAGGTGCAGCATATTGGTAATCCATAAACAACGAATCAGGAAAAACCTCCGAACTATCCGATGGCATGTTACCATTGAGGGTATAAAAAATGGTGTCGTTGATTATGCTTGCGATGTTTAAGAAAAACGGTGATGAATAAAACCCGGCATCATGCGAAAATTCAAGTTGATTAAAAATTAAATTTGTTTGATTGAATGATGAGTTGAAAGATCGCATCCAATTGGAACTCCCATCTGGATATCGTCCGTACGATTCATCGTCCGACAGATCAATTTCTACAGTTTGATCGATAAGAAAACCCTCGCTATTCGATAAAAAAAGCTCCTCCCCCGATGAGGCAATTTTAAAATTAGTGTGCAACTCGGTGGTATCGAGCCGGTTTTTACCCGATGCAAAAACGGTAATAAAGCCATTTGCAGCAATTGTAACATCAGGAAAAGTCCACTTGTGTAAATTGTTATTATCATCAGAAAGGCAAAATCCGGCAAGATTAACAGATACATCGTATTTATTATACAGTTCAATCCAATCTACAAAATCCCCGTCCTCATCTGCAATCACAGTTTCATTATCCGACATAAATTCGTTAATTACAACTACCTGCCCATAACATGTTGCCGTAAAAAAGAGATGAACAACCATGAACATTAAAGATACTTTCATTCCATTTACGTAATTGTTATTAAACCATTTTAACATATCAATTCAGAGGTTTTTCATTTTCTTTGCAAAAGTACGGATTCATTACAAATGTAAATAAAAAGTACCTTATTGTTTTGCCCAATACTTTAATAAGCTATGAAATTCAACATATTCAAATCATTCCTTCTGCAAAACTATTCCCTCTTGTTGTTTGTTGTGATTCTGATATTTGTTGTCCCGCTCTTTCCGGTTTCGTGGCACAATGTATTGTTCAATGTTTTTTTTACAATGATTTACCTCATGGCACCACTTACAATGGAAAGAAACCGTAAGCCCTTGCTATTTACGGCGATTGTTCTAATGTTTTTGTTATGGGTAATTTCGCCAGAACATTACCCCGTGTTGAATGCTATTTCAAAAATTATTACTATTCTGTTTTTCAGTTGGGTTGTAGTTAGTTTTATCATTATGATTTCCCGATCCAAAATTGTAAGTACAAAATTAATACTTGAGTCAATCAATGGATATTTGATGATGGGGCTTATGTTTACGCTCATTATTGCAATTATCCAGTCTTACAATCCTGATGCATTTTCGTTTCCTGAAGGGGCACTACATGTGGGTAAAAATGTGAACAATTTCAGCAATTACCTGTATTATACTTTGGTTACTATTTCTACACTTGGTTATGGCGATGTATTGCCAACGGCTCAATATGCAAAATCGCTGGCAACATTTATCAGCATTTCCGGTCAGTTATACATTGCCATCATTGTTGCCAATCTCGTGGGGAAATTTGCGAGTCAAAACATTAAATAAATATTTTTTATAAAAACAACAAGTATGAAAAAACAAACGACATTTTATTTGCTTGCAGCATTATTACTTGGCATTTTGAGTGGATGCAGTTCAAAACTCAGCATTACTTCCGACTATGACAAAGAAGTGGATTTTACACAATTCAAAACATACTCTTTTTATGGCTGGACAAAAGAAAGTGATAAAATAATTAACAGTATCAATCGTGAGCGATTTGAAAAAGCTGTTGCTGAAGAGCTAAATGCACGAGGATTAAGCTATGTAGAAGATGGTGGTGAACTAACAGTATCTCTTTTTATTCAGTTCGATCATAAGCGTGGCGTAAATGCCTACACCGATCATTATGGCAGCCCGTATGGATACGGGTATGGCTACGGCTGGGGCTGGGGTTATGGCTATTCAAGTACACATTACCACGAATACGATTATTTGGTTGGAACTTTGGTGATTGATATTTTTGATCATCAACAAAAAAAACTGATCTGGCAGGGTGTAGGTTCACAAACTGTAGATGAAAAACCCAATAACCGCGAGTATGGAATTAAACGTGCTGTTAGAGGAATAATAGCAAAATATCCCGTTAATCGAACAAAATAGAGATATGTGTGTTTGTTGTTAAATTTCACTTTATATAAAAATAAATTATTATTAAAATTTTAAAACAAAATGAGAAAAGTAGCAATTCTATTATTAGCAATTTTTGCCGGAACTCAAATTTGGGCACAATCAGAAAATGATTACATCGAAATTGCAAGAACAGTATTAAAAACAGAAAAGAAAGCTGCCGTAGCCGATGCCATGCAGTTTAACGATGAAGAAGCCGAAGTGTTCTGGCCTTTGTACAACGAATACACCGAAGCCGAATATCTAATTTTCACCAAGCGGATAGGCATTATTAAAGATTTTGCCAAAAATTTCGAAAACCTTTCTGATGAAAAAGCAGATGAGTTATGGGCAAACAATATGAAATACGATCAGGAACTACTCAATCTTAAAAAGAAGTATTATAAAAAATTCAAAAAGATACTTCCTGCAGGAATAGCAGCACGTTTTTTTCAGATAGAAAACAAAATTAATACTTTGATTGATGCTGAATTAGCTCTTGATATCCCGTTGATTGAGGTAAAATAATCAACCGAAGAATACAACATAAATTAGCCCTGACAATAGTTAAAATTGTTTGGGCTATTTTTTTTCATAAACCAATTTTAATAATTCATCGTTATTTACCCGTTACAAAAAGGCTGTAAAGAAGTATATCTTTGCAACAAATAAATAGAATACTATTGAAGAAGCTCGATTTATTCGTATTAAAATCATATTTGGGCCCGCTAGTACTCACATTTTTTATCTCCCTTTTTATACTGGTAATGCAGTTTTTGTGGAAGTATGTGGACGAATTGGTTGGCAAAGGACTGGAATGGTACGTAATTTCCGAGCTCCTTTTTTATGCTTCATCCACGTTTGTACCTCTTGCCTTGCCCCTTGCTATTCTACTTTCGTCACTTATGACCTTTGGGAATCTGGGCGAGAATTATGAACTTGTTGCTATGAAAGCCTCCGGTATTTCTATTGGTAGAATTATGAGACCTCTCGTGGTTTTATCGCTCATGATTAGTGCTATTGCATTTGTATTTTCAAATAATGCACTTCCAATTGCCAATCTCAAATTTCATTCATTGCTGTATGATGTCCGACAGCAAAAACTTACACTAAACATTAAGGAAGGTATTTTTTACAATGGCATCAACGGATTTACAATTCGTATTTCCGAAAAGGATCAGGAAAAAAACATTATTAAAGATGTGATGATCTACAACCACTCCGACCGCATGGGCAACATTAAACTTACTACTGCCAAATGGGGCAAAATGGAACTTACACCCGACAAATCCACATTAGTTTTTCATCTTTATGACGGGTATAACTATGAGGAAATTGTAAATCGCAAAGGCCACAAAATTAAGCGACCTTTTCAGCGCAGCAAATTTCAAGAGCAAACAAACCGGTTTAACGGACTGGATTTTGCCCTTAACCGTACCAATGAAAGTCTTTTCAGGAATAATTATCAGATGATGAACCTGATGCAGCTCAGCACATATCGCGATTCGCTGTATGCTGAACTCACCCTCAGAAAAAATAAGGTTACTAAAACAATTCGCGAAAGATTTGTTTTTTATAATAAAGCCGACACCACTTATTTTAGATACGACACAACCAATAATGTAAAAGTGGAAGACACGATTTATGACCTGTTTAAAGTTGGCCGCAAAACCAAATTAGCTGCCTTAAATTTCGCACTTCAGTCGGCAAGGTCTGCAAAAAACAATTTGGAATTTAGTATTGGTGATTTCGAGAAACGTGCTGAACGAATCCGTAAACACGACATCGAATGGCATCGTAAATTTACACTTTCGATTGCATGCTTTATTTTGTTTTTTATTGGAGCACCACTGGGAGCCATTATCCGCAAAGGAGGTCTGGGAATGCCGGTTGTGGTATCGATTTTCTTTTTTGTAATCTATCATATTATTTCCATCACCGGCGAAAAATATGCCAGAGCCGGCGTTTTAGAACCTATAATTGCCATGTGGCTCGCCTCTATAATACTTTTGCCTATGGGGATTTTTCTTACCTACAAGGCTACAACCGATGCTCCATTGCTCGATTCTGATATATGGAATAAATTCTTTAAACAATTTTTATTTTTTCGTAAAAAGAAATAGTTTTCAAAAATACCTACCTGGGCTATGAACATATTGTTTTTGTGCAACAAATCACCTTATCCCCCCAAAGAGGGCGGTCCCATTGCAATGAATGCACTTATAGAGGGAATGGCCAACGCCGGACACCAAGTAAAAGTGCTGGCAATAAATTCTAATAAATATGGTGTGGATGTTAAAGACATTCCAAAATCTTATCGGAATAAAACAAACATAGAAACGGTTTACATTAATCTCGCTATTAAACCTTTGGATGCTTTTATTAATTTATTCACCAAAAAGTCGTACCATGTTCAACGCTTTATCAGCAACGATTTTGAGCAAAAATTAATCGAAATTCTAAAGAAAAGTGATTATGATATTGTTCAACTGGAAACGCTATTTATTTCTCCCTACATCAAAACCGTCCGAAAACATTCCAAAGCAAAAATTATATTACGTTCGCACAACATCGAACACCTTATATGGAAAAGAGTTGCCGAGATTAGCTCAAATCCTATAAAGAAATTTTATTTGAGACACCTGTGGAAAACCCTGAGTAATTTTGAATTAGAAACTCTAAACCAATATGATGGCATTGTAACTATTACCAAAAACGACGGGGATTTCTTTTTAAATAACGGATGCAAGATTCCACTCATAGATATTCCATTTGGGATTAGTCTGAATGAATTTAAAAAAGATCGGAAAATTAAAACTGAATTTCCATCACTTTTTCATATAGGTGCTATGAACTGGATTCCAAATACTGAAGGTATTAAATGGTTTCTGGATAAAGTCTGGCCACTGGTTCATGGTACTTTCCCTGAATTAAAATTCTACCTTGCCGGCCGCGAAATGCCTGACTGGCTTAATAACCTGAACAAAAAAAATATTGAAGTAATTGGAGAAGTAGATGATGCACTGGATTTTATTGCCTCCAAAGCCATCGAAATTGTTCCACTATTTTCGGGAAGTGGTATCCGAATTAAAATCATCGAAGGTATGGCCGCCGGTAAAGCTGTAATATCTACAACCATAGGTGCAGAAGGCATTAATGTTGAAAACGGGAAAAACATTATGTTGGCCAATAATCCTGAAGATTTCCACGAGGCCATTAAAAAATGTGTGGGGAATGTATTGTTCTGCAATCAGTTGGGCAACAATGCTAAACAAATAATCGAAGAGGATCACGACAATTCAAAACTCATCAAAAAACTCGAAA
>JAOZRY010000018.1:7183-16265 GCA_029939965.1 Bacteroidales bacterium
TTTTCTGATGATGATGCAATTAAAAGTATAATTATTTTTAGTTGCGATAAAAATAACTTTTCGAGTGCCGATATCGAAAGATTGATTCCTTCAAACAAATTAGTTTTTGGAGCAATTTTTCCTCAAGTTATCTATAAAAACAATAATTATGATACTGGTATAATTCTTATTGGGATAAACGAAAAACCCGATATTATGATTATTAATAATTTGAGTGATGATAAAATTGATTACGAAGATTATTTAAACGATTCAATTATTGATAATGGATATAAAACCCTTTTTGTACTTGTTGATGGGTTTGCCACACGAATTAGTGCCTTTATCGAAAATTTATTTAATGTTTACGGATTAGAGCTTAATTTTATTGGAGGAGGTGCCGGAAGTCTCGATATGGTTCAAAAACCATGTCTGATTACAAATAATGGACTAATAAAAGATGCGGCAATAGTTGCTGCTTTTAAAGCCAATAGCAGTGTGGGTGTGCAGCATGGCTGGCAACGTTTATGTGGCCCGTTTAAAGTAACTCATTCATTAAAAAATTCGATTTGCATGCTCGACAATAAAGCTGCTTTTGATGTATATAAAGAAGTTATAGAGAACGATTCGGGAAAGAAGATTGATGCAGATAATTTTTTCGATATAGCTAAAGCCTATCCATTTGGAATTAGTAAAATGGGAACAGAAAGTATAATACGCGATCCAATAATGTTATCTGATGATAATTGCATTGTTTGCGTTGGAGACATTCCCCAAGATTCGTTTGTACATATTTTTAAGGGAGAGGCAGACATGTTAATAAAGGCATCAGGCGATGCATTTAATCAAGCAAAACTGAATTTTGAAAACCGTAGTGGCAAAGAAAATATTTTTTTTATTGATTGTATTTCACGCGCTTTGTTTTTAAAAGATGATTTTAATAAAGAAATTGAAGCAATAAACTATGATAATTCAATAATAGTTGGAGCTCTTACTTTAGGCGAAATAGCCAATAGTGGTAAAGATTATCTGGAATTTTATAATAAAACAGCAGTAGTTGCACTAATAGATAATTTATGATTTCCCCATACGAAAAAATACAAATACTTTACGAAATATCATTAACAATAGGAGAAGGAAATAGTATTCAGGAATCAGCAAAAAAAGCATTATCTATTTACCTTCGAAAGTTAAATTGTACAGCCGGAGTAATATTTGCAAAATCGGAAATTGCAAATATAGTATCGTATAAACATATATATTCTATACCTCGACGAATCGAAACTAAAAGTTTATATGAAGATATTTTATCCGATATCCCCAAAGAAACACCCCACCTACAATCTTTTTTATTAAAATTGCCAATAATAAATTCATCAATAAATAATACCCATTCATACCTAATGGAATTGCCCGACTATGGCTTAATATTATTGATAAAAAAAGGAGAGCCATTTTCTGCCGACATAATCCATTCTCTTAAACCATTAAATAAAAAACTTGCCGAAACAGGACTTAAATATCAGCAAATATCGGCATTAGAAGAAAGCAATAAACGATACCAATTACTATCAGAAAGTACATTTGAATCAATTTTTCTTTCGGAAAAAGGTGTTTGCACAAATCAAAATTCGATTGCCGAAAACCTATTTGGATATTCATTGCAAGATGCTATTGGAAGACCCGGAACAGATTGGATACATCCTGATTACAGAAAAATTGTTATCGAAAACATGATGGCAGGAAATCAGGAGGCTTACGAAGTAGTTGCTCAAAAAAAAGATGGTAGTACATTCCCTTGCGAAATTCAAGGTAAGATGACAGTTTTTGAAGGAAAAGCAATAAGAGTAACAGCATTACGCGATATTACCTCCCGCAAAAAAGCAATTGAAGCCCAAAAAGCCAGCGAACAAAGATTTACAGAAACTGGCGATTTATTACCTCAACCTATTTGGGAGGTTAATATTGATGGCAAATTTACATACACAAACAAAGCCGGATACGAAAAAATGGGATATTCCAAAGATGATATTGAAAAAGGAGTATTGTTTACAGATTTAATAGTTGATGGCAATAAAACTCGGATTAAAGAAAATTTTATGCGTAAAATTCGAGGTTTGATTAATAATGATAATGGGTTTATATGTAAACAAAAAGATGGATCAACTTTTCCCGCATTAATTTATACAGCACCAATAAGAAAAAATGGAAAAATTGTTGGAATAAGGGGTATAACTTTAGATATTACACGGCAAAAGGAATCGAAAAAAAAACTTCAACAAAATTTGTTACAGCAAGAAACTCTTTCTGATATTGCAATTAATCTTAATTCGCTCGAAAATTTTAATTCGCGGATAAATAGCTCTATCTCAAAAATTGGAAATCATTTGAATGTTAGTCGTATTTGTATTTTTGAAAACAACTCCATAACAAAAACAACAACCTGTACTTTCGAGTGGTGCAATATTGGTATTGAATCGAAACCAAAAACATTACACAATATTGAATACAAAAACATTTTGTTGTGGCAGGAAACACTACAAAAGAAAGGGAAGATTTTTATTGATGATACATCTAAGATTTCATCAGAAATTTACAATCCTTTTTATTCAAAACCAGCAAAATCTATTGTTGCATATCCAATTTTTGTTAAAGGAAACTTTTTTGGTTTTATTGTTTTCAACGAATATAATATAAATAGAAAATGGGAGAAGTCGGAGATTGAAGCTTTACGAACATTTTCGGGTATGATAGCTAATATTTATGAAAGAAAATTAACAGAACAATCGCTCAAAGAAAGCGAATCGAAAAACCGCGCAATACTCGAATCGATACCTGATATTTTGTTTCAATTTGATAAAAAAGGAAAAATTATAAGTTATCGAAATTCATCAACAGAGCCTCTTGTAATTGCACCAAGTAATTTTCTTGGAAAAAATATAAAAGAAGTTTTTCCAGCATCATTTTCTGATAAAGCTATTAATGCAATACAGCAGTGTATAACACATGGTCAGTTTAAATACGAATATGTATTAACAATAAACAATCAGGAAAAATATTATGAAGCACGTTTGGCAAGAATGAACCAAAACGAAGTGATTGCAATTATTCGCGATGTATCGGAACGGATAAAATTTGAAGAACAACTAACGCAAGAACGTGATAAAGCAAACAGAGCAAATAAAGCTAAGAGTCAATTTCTTGCCAGTATGAGCCACGAAATTAGAACCCCAATGAATGCAATTCTTGGCTTTAGCGAAGCATTGTATCATAAATTAGAATCCAAATCTCATCAGGAAATGATTAAATCGGTATTGAATAGTGGTAATTTGCTATTGTCATTATTAAATGATATTCTCGATTTATCGAAAATTGAAGCAGGAAAACTCGAAATATTAAATCATCCATTAGATTTAAAAAACATATTACATGAAATACAACTTCTGTTTACTGATAAAGCAAAACAAAAAGGTGTTGAAATAAGTGTTTCCTACGCTTCAACTTTTCCGAATACTATTATTCTTGATGAGATTAGAATTAAACAAATAATTTTTAATATAGTAGGTAATGCTGTAAAATTTACTTCACATGGATTTGTTTCGATCTATGCCGATTTTGTTTTTTCATCGAAAAATAAAGGTGAATTAATAATATCGGTAGAAGATTCAGGTATTGGAATACCCAAATCGGATTTAGAACATATTTTCGAGATTTTTACTCAACAACAAGGACAAATAAATCGGAAATTTGGAGGAACGGGAATAGGCCTGACCATTTCGAAACGATTGGTTGAAAAAATGAAAGGCGTAATTTCAGTAACAAGTGAGATAGGCAAAGGTTCTGTTTTTAAGGTTAAAATTCCTGATGTTGGAATCAATACCATGAAAATTGAACGCAAAGGTGTTTCAGACAAATCTCAAAACATAGTGTTCGAAAAAGGCAATCTGCTAATTGTCGATGATATATCTACAAATATTCAAACAGTATCAAATTTTCTCGACCCTTCAAATATTACAATATCATCTGCCGAAACCGGAGAAATAGCTCTTGAAATTTTAAAACACACAAATCCAGATTTAATACTTTTGGATATCAGAATGCCGGGGATTGATGGATATGAAGTTGCACGTAGAATAAAAGCAGATACTCAAAAGGCTCATATTCCCATTATAGCATTTACAGCCTCAGTTTTTAGTTCCGATAAAATTGATAGCTCCGGAGATTTCGATGGTTTCTTACAAAAACCTGTTAATAGAGACGAATTGTTTACAGAGCTGGCTCGTTTTTTAAAACATAAAATAAAAAAAGAAATATTACCCAAAAAGCAAGTTGTTACAGATTCATCCAACAATTCAATTCATGATATAATATTTGTATCTCCTAATATTATTAAAACACTTAATAAAGTTTTTATCCCCCAATGGGAAGATATTAAAGATCAATTCGTACTATACGAAATCGAATCATTTAATAAAAAACTGTATGAGTTTGCAACAAATAATAATTTATTATTTCTAAAAGAATATACAATTGAAATTAGTCAATACCTTGAGCAATTGGATTTAACTTTATTACAAACCCGATTAGCTGATTTTTCATCGATAATTAAAAAATTAATTGCAAAATGACACCAAAAACCCACATACTAATTGTTGACGATGTTCCCGAAAATTTAAAAATAGTAGCCCTTATGCTAAAAGCCAGTAACTATGAACTTGCTCTTGCTTTAAATGGGCCAACCGCACTAAAAATATTAGATGAAAATAAAATTGATTTGGTATTATTAGATGTAATGATGCCAGAGATGGACGGTTTCGAGGTTTGCAAAAGGATTAAGGAAAATTTTCAAACAAAAGATATTCCTGTAATATTTCTTACTGCCAAAACCGAAATCGAAGATATTGTAAAAGGTTTTAAATTAGGTGGTGCAGATTATATTAGCAAACCATTTAAAAAAGATGAATTGCTAATACGAGTACAGAACCATGTTAAATTAGCAGCCACCAAAAAAAAATTAATCCTCTCAAATCAGGAACTAATTAAAGCTAAAGAAAAAGCAGAACATGCCGAAAAAGCACAATTTGAGTTTCTTTCAACAATGAGTCACGAAATTAGAACTCCGCTTAATGCTGTAGTTGGGCTTACCAATATTCTATTGCTGGAAGAACCAAAACAGTCGCAAATCGAATATCTATCAACCTTAAAATTCTCATCACAAAACCTTCTAAATATTATAAACGATATTCTCGATTATAATAAACTTGCCATTAATAAGGTCTTCTTGGAGCAAATAGATTTTAATATTTTCGATATTATTAAGGGTATGCATTACGCCATGGAAAGCCTGGCAAAAGAGAAACAAATTGAACTAAAATATAGTGTCGATCCTAATATTCCTGAAATTATAGTTGGAGATAGTACACGCTTATTACAAATAATTAATAATTTAATAAGCAATTCGATTAAATTTACTAAAAAGGGAATTGTAAGTATTGATGTATTAAAGATTTTTGAAACCGATAGATTTGTTAAACTAAAATTTATTATTAAAGATACAGGCATTGGAATACCCAAAGACAAACTTAACACCATTTTCGAAGAGTTTACTCAAGCATCGAGTAATACAACCCGTGAATATGGTGGTACAGGATTAGGTTTGCCAATTGCAAAAAAATTGCTCAAAATTATGGGATCCGATATTCATTTGGAAAGTGAATTAGGAAAAGGTTCTGCGTTTTCTTTCGATCTTCAATTTGTAATTGGCGAAAAAAGAAGTGTAGAAAATAGAGATGTAGTTGTTGAATTTGATGATTCATTAAAAGGCAAAAAAATTCTTTTAGTTGAGGATAACAAGATAAATCAAATGGTAACAAAAAAATTCCTCAAAGAGTGGGAATGTGAAACAAAAATTGCGGAAAACGGACAAATAGCTTATGAAATGATTTTTCAGGAAAATTTTGATGCAGTACTAATGGATTTGCACATGCCCGTAATGGATGGATATGAGTCAACAAGAATTATTAGAAATCAAAAAGATGAGCGATTTCAAAAGCTTCCAATAATTGCACTTTCGGCATCGGCACTTGGCGAAATTGAGATAAAAACTAAAAAATTTGGAATGGATGATTTTTTAACAAAACCATTTGTTCCGTTTCAGCTTTTTTCAACTTTAGTAAAACATACCAAATAAAAACTCTTGAATTAATCAGGCTAATAAAACCATGAAGTTCTTATTTTTGTGCCATGAAATTACTCGTTGTATTACCGAGGTTTCCGTATCCGCTCGAAAAAGGCGATAAACTGCGTGCATACAACCATATCCGGTTTTTATCGAAAAAGCACGAAATTATTCTGTGTACTTTAAACAATACTGAGGTTTCCGGTGAACACCTTAAAAAACTCAGGCCTTTTTGCAAATCAATACATGTATTTAAAATTAGCAGATTTAGCATTCTGATCAATCTTTTCTTTGCCATATTCAAAGGTATTCCATTTCAGGCAGGATATTTTTATAATAAAAAAGTTCAAAAGCAGATTGATCAAATTATTCATTCCGAAAAACCCGATCACATTTTTTGCCAACTCCTTAGGGTAGCCGAATATGTAAAAACAAAGAATATTCCAAAAACCATCGACTATCAGGATGTGTTTTCAAAAGGCATTGAACGGCGGATTTCGAAAGTTCCTTTTTATCTCAAACCCATATTCAAAGAAGAATACCGGCGGTTGAAAAAATACGAACACGATTTGTTTAATATTTTTGATAATAAAACTATCATCTCCAACCCAGACCGTGATCTGATTCCACATCCTCACAATCAGGAAATTGTTGTTATTCCCAACGGAGTTGATTACGATTTTTTTTCGCCAATTGAACAAGAGAAAAAATACGAAATAGTTTTTATTGGCAATATGGGCTACCCACCCAATGTAGATGCTGCTGAATATTTGGCGCAAAAAGTACTACCCATTGTCCATAAACAAAAGCCTGAAGCCAAACTTTTATTGGCTGGAGCCACTCCTGCCAAACGGGTGCTGGAGCAGAAAAGCGAATATGTTCACATTACCGGATGGGTTGACGACATTCGTGATTGTTATGCACAGGCCCGTATATTTGTTGCGCCCATGCAAATTGGCACCGGTTTACAAAATAAACTATTGGAGGCAATGGCCATGAAAATCCCAAGCATATCCTCGAAACTTGCTAACGGGGCACTTTGTGCCAAAGATGGAATGGAAATACTGATTGGTGAAACCCCCGATGAATACGCTAAGCATATAATCAAATTGCTTGATGACACAAAGTATGCTCATCAAATTGCAGAATCGGCTTATACGTTTGTTCGATCTAAATATGATTGGGGAAATGCAACAAAATTATTAGAAAATATTATGGAGGAAAAAACAAACTGTTTCAGGAATAATAACCAAGATTAAAAAAAATTATTAAAACAACAAACCTATGGAAAACAAAATAAAACATTACCGCATTGTACTTTTAATTAATGGCATTATTGCTATTCTTTTTGGTGCAGTAGCATTATTTACACCTGTAATTACTATTAAAACCATCGTAATATACTTTGGCATTGTTTTACTTATTGGTGGAATTGCCGGAGTATTGACCTCAGTAATAAGCATGAAAAACAATAAACCCTGGTTTTCCGCTCTTGTAAGTTCGGTTGTAAGCATTGTAATGGGTATAATCATCATTTTTAATACACGGTTAAGTTTAAACATCTTCGCCATAATATTCGGAATTTGGGCACTCGTGATTGGAGCTATTCAACTTTTTATAGCCATAAAACTGCTCAATACCGGAAAGTATAAAAAACTAATGATTATAAATAGCAGCATTACACTGATACTTGGATTGCTATTGTTTTTAAATCCCTTTGGAACCATCGTTGCTCTGGTATATACTGTTGGAGTTTTGGCTGTAATAATCGGAGGTATCTTACTATTCTTTTCATTTTCGATCCGCAGTGTTGAACAATAAAAATTAATAAATTTTGATGAATATTTTTTCCCGGATAAGAATCCTTGCCCTGCTCAACTTGCTATTTCTGATGTTTTATAGTTCGGGCAACGCCCAAATTAACACCGAAAAATACAGAAAGTATTATAACGATGAAAACGGATTTCTGTTTAATGCAATTACTACCTTTTCGATAAAAGCCGGAAACACAGAATATACAGCCATTAAAGGAACAGGACGCGTTGATCATAACGGAGGAAAAATGGACTTTTTTCTGGTTGGCAATTTCGAATACAAAAATACCAGCGAGAATAAAATTGAAAATCAGGGGTTTTTGCACCTGCGCGGAATATTGGATATTAAGAAACGTACTGCCTGGGAATTTTTTGCACAAAGACAATACGACGAATTTATTGATTTGAACTCCCGCAATCTTGCCGGCACAGCAATCAAATACAGAGTTGTTGAGTTTAGATCGTTAAAAGACAGTACAATTACTCTCGATATTAATATCAGCACCGGCCTGATGTACGAAACCGAAGAATACCAACCGGACCAAACCAAAATTGAAAATTTCCTTTGGCGAAGTACAAATTTTATTAGTGTTGATTGGCTAATTAAGCAAAAACTAAATCTTACCGGTGTAATGTATTACCAACCATCTTTTGCTAATTTCAGTGATTTTAGGATTGCTGCTGATGCCGGATTTGAATTTGCAATCGCCAAATCGTTGTTCTTCATTTTCAACCTTACCTATCGCTACAACAACATTCCTGTTACTGATGTAAAACCATTCGATATTTCGATACACAACGGGATAAGAATTGAGATTAATTAGTGTCCGTCCATAAAGTACCAAATAAATAAATTGGGGGTTTGATGTTTCCATAGCCCCAGGTTTTAACCTGGGGATTGAATTGAAGGGATGAATAACCCCCGCCTCTTTGTAGGAAATGCCTATGGCATTTCCTACAAAGAGGCGGGGGAGTTCTATATCAAACTCATAATCCCAGCCCTGAAGGACTGGGCTATAGAAAATTGCCGACTTTATGGACGGACACTATTTTGGGCTTGCTCAAAAATAACTTCCGGTTTTTATAAACATCTTTTGCACACATACTTCGT
>JAOZRY010000352.1 GCA_029939965.1 Bacteroidales bacterium
CAGGGTAATTGATTTTTTAAATAAAACCGGATTTTTTGGCAAACACAAATTAAAATTGTAGCAAAATAATAGTACTGTCATTTTTATTCATTCCCCACATTTTCTATACTTTTACAATCCATTTTTATACACTAAATAATATCTGATAATGAAGAAATTGTTTTTATCACTAACTTACTTGTTTGCAGGGCTAATGCTGTTTGCCGTCCCTGTTGAAGAGTTGCTCAAAACCACCGGTACTGCCAGCGACTACCCTGGCAGCGATTACCTGATTGTGTTCGATAGCACCAAAGTAAATGTACAGGAAACCGGACTTGGGTATTTTTATACTCACCAGTTGTTTAAAATCCTAACCAAAAAGGGTGCGCTCGAAAAGCGTGTAATCGAATACGGATACGATCCACTCTCGGCTTATGTTGATGTAAAGATGGTAAAAATTTACAGGAAAGATGGTAGCATTGAAGTGTTGGATTTGGAAGAAGTTAGAGATTATCCTGCTCCGGCCCGAATGATTTATTGGGGTGCCCGCGAAAAAATGATCGAGGTGGGCAGGCTGGAACCCGGAGATGCTGTGGAGGTAGAACTGTTTAAAAAAGGTTTTACTTATGCACTGTTGATGGAGGATGACGAAGAAAAGTATATCCCGCCCATGCGCGGACATTTTTATGATATAATTCCTTTTTGGAGTAGTCAGCCAATTCTCGAAAAAGTTTATACAGTTAATATGCCCTTCGACAAACCCATGCAATTTGAATTTTATCATGGCGAGTGCCGGTCATCAATGCGTTTTGAAAACGACAGAACTATTTATACGTTTTCCAAAAAAAATATAGAACCTTTTAAAAGAGAGCGCAATATGATTGCCCTTTCTGATGTTGCACCCAAATTGCTGCTTTCTACCAGCCCTGATTGGGAAGCCAAATCGTTATGGTTTTATGGTGTAAACGAAGATTACAATGCCTTTGATCCTACTCCCGAAGTAGAGGCCTTTGTTGATGAATTGCTCAAAGATGCCAAAACAGAGATGGATAGTATTTCGATACTCACACACTGGGTTGCTGATAATATGCGCTATTCGGGTATTTCGATGGGGCCGGGCGAAGGTTTTACTTTGCACAATGCCGAGATGAATTTTCGCGATAGGTGTGGTGTGTGCAAAGACAAGGCCAGTTTGCTTGTGGCTTTTTTAAGAGCGGCAGAATTCGAGTCGTATCCCGCAATGACCATGGCAGGATCGCGAATCGAAGATATTCCTGCCGATCAGTTTAACCATAGCGTTACAGTTGTAAAACTATCGGATAATGAATATCACCTCCTCGACCCAACGTGGGTTCCTTTTGTCAGGGAGTTGTGGTCGAGTGCCGAACAACAGCAGAATTACCTGATGGGTCTTCCCGAAGGTGCCGACCTGATGATTACCCCGGTTTCAGATCCCGAAAACCATTATCTGATAATTGATGGCAAGTCGCAGATTAGCAAAGATGGCACTTTGGAGGGTGAAATCTACCTCACTGCCGAAGGGCAAACCGATGCATCAATACGTGGAATGTTTATCAGATCATTTAAATCGGAATGGGAGAAAAATGTGGAGAATGAGTTGCTAAAGGTAAACCCAAAGGCCGAAGTTTTGGAAATGAATTATGGCGAAAATCCATACAACCACATGGAAGGCCCAATTGAAATTACCATCAAATACCGGATTCCGGGTTATGCTTTTGCAGGAAATAATAAGATCGTTTTTGTACCATTAATCTCAAGTAATATCTTTTCGCGTGGCATGTCGCATCTCTTCCTAAGTACAAAAATAGGCGAACGGAAATATGGTTTTCGCGATCGTTGCAGCCGTTTGGTTAAGCTGTCGGAAACGGTTACTATTCCTGATGGTTACAGCATGGTAAACCAACCCGAAGAAACAATTATTGATGGTGTAGCTGCGGCATATCAAAGCAATATTCTGCAAAAAGGAAACACCATTAGCATAAAGCAGGAAATAGTTCTGGAGAAGAGGATATACGAATCCGGCGATTGGCCCGAAGTAAAGGAAGCTGTACAGGCTCAGAAAGATATGGCACAAACCCCGGTAATTCTGTATAAATAATTAAAATGTTTCCCCATTTTTTTAAATCAGTAAACAATGAAAAGAATATTCATAATCATTTTATCAGCAATTATAGTTACTTCCACCTTTGCACAGCATGAAAATGCCGATGCGGTTTTTGAAAAAATCACGAAAACATATACTCTCAACGATGACGGCAGTATGAGCTATCATTATTTTAAGCAACTTAAATACTTAACACATACTTCTTTCAACAGGTTTTACGGCGAAACATTTATTGTTTATGATCCTGATGTTCAGGAATTAAAAATTAATGAATCATATACCATAATGGCCAACGGTACCAGAGTAAATGCACCTGATAATGCTTTTAACGAAGTGCTTCCGCGTGCTGCTGCACATTCGGTATCGTTCAATCATTTGCGCGAAATGGTGGTAACGCACACAGGTCTTGAATTGGGGGCAACCGTTTATCTCGATTATACATTAACAACAAAAACCGGTTTTTGGCCTGCTTTGATGTGTAACGAAATAATACAAGAATCTTCGCCTGTTGATGAACTTGAAATAATTGTAAAAGTACCCCCGGATGTGGAGCTGCATCACAAAATGTTTAATCTGCGAACCGGCCCCGAAATTATGGTTGTGGGTCACGAAAAAGTTTATTCCTGGAAGTTTATGGGATTAAAGGCATCACCAAAAGAATCGTTCAGGGGCGATATGCCCGATACCCCCCGGCTCATTTTTAGTACCGTTAAAAAAACCGGAGTTTTGCTGGATTGGGTGATGCGTCAAAAAGCATTCGATTATATAATTGATGATGATATGATGAAATTTGCCGGTGAGGCAATGGATACTGATGACGAAATTGGAACAATGGTAGCCATACAGGAGGAAGTGGTGAAGAACATGAAATACGATGGCGTTCCTTTGGATTGGATTGGGTATGAGGTGCGGACACCCATCGAAGTATGGAATAGTAATGGCGGAACAAAATTGGAAAAAGCAATATTGCTCACCTCATTGCTTAAAGCCGCAAACTTTAATGCCGCTCCTGTGCTTATTGGTCCACGCAAATTTTACGATAAAAACGTGGCTGACTTGCTGCTTTTCGATAACGTTGCTGTAATGGTAAATACTAAAGGTTTTGGCGCAATTTATATTTCGGTAACCGAAATGAACGATCAAAGTCTGGAGTATGATTTTGGAAATGATGTGATAATTCCGCTTTATAAAGATGCCGATAATTCTGCCAGAGAGCCATCGGCAGGAAAAAATGAGATTCTACTTTCGGCTAAATTTGAAGTATCGCGCGATATGAAACTTACCGGAAATGGCGAAGCTGAACTTTATGGTGCTGTTAATCCATTCGTGCTTTTGAAGCAGGATGACAAAAACTTTAAAACGATACTTTCAGGAGGGATGGTTATTGATAGTGTAGTTAAAGTCCTGAATTTGAATGTTGCCAAATCGCAGGTACAATTTGAAATCGAAAAAGAGAAAGCGTTTTCGGAGCAATTGGACTACTACACCTGGCAGCTTCCCGAAATCACTAATGGTTTTAGTAGCTGGCACATCAACTATTTGAGCAGTGAACGGAAAGATGCTTTTGTGCTACCTTATGTTTTATCCGAAATATATGCTTATGAAATTGTAATACCCGAAGGATTTGATTATATAAACATAAAGCAGGCCGTGAACCTTAAAAATAAGGCCGGAAGTGTGAAGATTGAAATTATCCCCAAGAAAAATATTATTACCGTAAAGCGGGAACTTAATTTGAATTCACAGGTAATTAAAGCTGATGAATATAACGAGTTGAGGGAGCTGATAAACCATTGGCTCGATGAAAACATGAAAACCATTGTAATAAAAAAAGCCGTGGATGGTCGATAAGTTCATGAGATAATAAAAAAAACGTGTCATGCAAATATGTATGTTTTTTTTATCTTATCGGCTATATAAATCAAGCATATTGATTAAACGGAAATATGGATTTACTATAAATGAAATATCATCCGTTTCCCATCGGATTTTATGTTTGAAAAGAATTAGCAGGAATTTGAAAACATTGAAGACACAATTTGCGACCTCAAAACGTGGTGGAATCAGATATATGACTTTTGCCTTTACAGAACAAGGTGTTGTCTAGTTAGTGTCCGTCTATAATGTCGGTGTTTGGTTCAGAATGTTCGAGTTCGAGGCTTGCGAAATCTTTAAAACCAGGAGTTTACTTTTGTAAATGACTGGGTTTAAAGATAAGCGTAACGAAGAAATCGGACATTATGGACAAACACTAGCCACCATTTATTAAAACCACCACAAACTCAAGAAAAATCCGCAAGAATAAAAGCAGTATCTTTGAAAAAACTATATTGACATGAAAGAATTTAAAGGAAAATA